>NZ_JBFTZW010000088.1:0-12351 GCF_056406555.1 Arthrobacter sp. P1_B4 | reverse complement strand
AACATCTTCAGCTTGCGGGCGGGGCTCATGGGATCGATGAGGGCCTGGTTGCCGTCGCGCAGGTCCACGGCGCACCAGCGCGGGGCCTTGGTGATGACTTTGTCCGGCCAGGTGCGGTCCGGCAGTTCAACGGTGATCTGGTCCTGGAACGGGATGTAGCGGTGGACCGGCATTCCTGAGGGCTTCTGTGCGTTTCGCATTACAATCGGGGCCTTTTCTGTGATTCTTGGTGAAAGGGTGGCCGGGCAACACAAACTCCGCAGCGAGGGTGGGCCTTGCGCTAGATCGCGTCTGAGGCCTCGCCGCGGCAGCTAAGGAGGAGCAGTTCTGCGCGCACCTTTTCACAGTAACACGGGTGCGTAAGATGAAGGAGCCAGACCACCGTAACGTCCACCATGCAGACCGTGCGCCGGCAAACGCTCCGGGCCGGACTGCCTCTCAAAGGAGCATCCGTGCCACTTTCGGGGATCGATCTGTCCACCATCGACGCCAGCGTCCGCCCGCAGGATGACCTGTACCAGCATGTGAATGGCGGCTGGCTCAACACCACGGTCATCCCGGACGACCGGCCGCTGGAGGGCACCTTCACCGCCCTGCGCGACGCATCGGAGCTCGCGGTGAAAGAGATCATCGGGCAGGCCGCCGCACGCGGTGCGGAGGCTAGCGGCATCGAGCGCAAGATCGGGGACCTGTACAACAGCTTCATGGACGAAGCGGCGGTCGAGGCCAAGGGCCTGGACCCGCTCCGTGCGCGGCTGGCGCAGGTGTTCGCGACGACGTCGGTGCCCGGACTCGTGGCGCTGGCCGGACGGCTGTTCCGCGCCGATGTGTCCGGGCTCTTTTATATCTACCCCGCGCCGGATGCCGGAAACCCGGACCGTGTCCTGCTCTACACAGGCCAGGGCGGCCTGGGCTTGCCCGATGAGTCCTATTACCGGGAAGCGAAGTTCGCCCCGATGGTCCAGGCCTACCGTGCACACGTGGGGGCCATGCTGGGCCTCGCGGAGGTTGCCGACCCTGAGGGGGCGGCCGGACGCGTGGTGGCGCTTGAAACTGCGCTGGCTTCGCACCACTGGGACAACGTGACATTGCGGAATCCGCAAAAGACGTACAACTTGAAGTCCGCCGCAGAAGCGGCGGAACTGTTCCCCCTGCTGGCGGACTGGTTCGACGCGGCCGGCATCGAGCCGGAGAAGCGTGCCGAGCTGGTGGTGAGCACCCCCGACTTCTTCTCCGGCGCGGCCTCCCTGCTGGATTCCGAACCGTTGGCGACCTGGCAGGAATGGCTCGCCATGCGCGTGGTCAGCGCGGCCGCCCCGTACCTGTCTTCCGAGTTCGTGGACGCGAACTTCGCGTTCTATGGCACCATCCTGAGCGGTACGCCGCGGATCAAGGACCGTTGGAAGCGCGGCGTCGCGGTGGTCGAGGCGGCCCTCGGTGAGGCGGTCGGGCAGATCTACGTGGCCGAACATTTCCCGGAGGGGCACAAGGCGCGCATGCAGACCCTCGTGGCCAACCTGATCGAGGCGTACCGCGAGTCCATCACCGGGCTGACCTGGATGGGCGAGGCAACCAAGCTCGAGGCCCTGAAGAAACTGGACTCCTTCCGCGCCAAGATCGGCTTCCCGGATAAGTGGATCGACTACTCCGCCGTGGAGATCGACCCCGCCGATCTGCTGGGGAACGTGGAACGCGCGCACAGCGCCGACGTCGACCGCCACCTTGACGAGGTCGGCAAGCCCGTGGACCGCGAGAAGTGGCTGATGACGCCCCAGACGGTCAACGCCTACTACCATCCGCTCCTGAACGAGATCGTGTTCCCTGCGGCCATGCTGCAGCCCCCGTTCTTCACTGCCGACGCCGATGACGCCGTGAACTACGGCGGCATCGGTGCCGTGATCGGCCATGAAATCGGCCACGGCTTCGATGACCAGGGCTCGCAGTACGACGGCAGCGGCCTGCTGCGCAACTGGTGGACGGAGGATGACCGCACCGCGTTCGAGGCTCTGGCCGCCCGGCTCGTGGCGCAGTTCGATGCCCTCTCCCCCACGGCAGCCCCCGGCCACACGGTCAACGGCAAGCTGACCCTGGGCGAGAACATCGGCGACCTGGGCGGGCTCACCATCGGCTACAAGGCCTACCTGATCAGCCTCGACGGGCAGGAACCGCCGGTGCTCGATGGCCTGACCGGGGTGCAGCGCTTCTTCGCGTCCTGGGCCGCGGGGTGGCGGCAGGTCATCCGGACCGAAGAGGCCATCCGCCGGCTGGCGACGGATCCGCACTCCCCGAACGAGTTCCGCACGAACGCCATCGCCAGGAACCTCGACGCCTTCCACGCAGCATTCGGCGTCACGGACCAGGACGGCATGTGGATGGCACCGCAGGAGCGCGTCAGCATCTGGTGACCCGGGGGCCCGGTCACTGGCACCGACCCAGCCGGGAGGGCTGTGCGTACACGCTTGCGTGAATACATCGACAGCTGTACTTTCGATTTGTGGAGACTCTTACGCATGCCCCGGTGCTGGCACGGTTCGGTTATGCCGTGTCAGACCCGACACGGGCAGAAATCCTGCTTGCCCTCACGGCAGCGCCGTCCTATCCGTCTGAGCTGGCGGATTCCCTCGGCGTATCCCGGCAGAGCATGTCGAACCACCTGACGTGCCTGCGGGGATGCGGGCTGGTCGTTGCCGTGCCGGAGGGGCGAAGGACCCGCTATGAGCTCGCCGATCAGCGCCTCGGCCATGCCCTCAAGGATCTTCTGGGCGTCGTGCTGGCGGTGGAYCCGGCCTGCTGCGCACCCGACGGGACGTGCACGCTGTGATGACTTCCGTCCTAATGTCGCCGAGCCCGGGCCGCCGCGCCGTCCTCAGCCGCCGGATCCGCTTGTTCGCGGCGGCCACCATCAGCTATAACCTCATCGAGGCCGTTGTGGCTTTGTGGGCCGGGGGTGCGGCCGACTCGTCGGCGCTCCTCGGCTTTGGCTTGGATTCCATCATTGAGGTCGGGTCGGCGCTGGCGCTGTCGTGGCAGTTTTCCAGCAAGGACCCTGAGCGGCGTGAATACCTCACCTTGCGGATTATCGCCGTCTCATTCTTCGCGCTGGCAGCCTTTGTCTCCGCCGAGGCGGTCCGGTCACTTCTCGGCGCCGGCGAGGCACAGCACTCGACCCCGGGCATCGTGATTGCCGCACTGAGTTTGGTGATCATGCCGGTCCTGTCCTGGCTCCAGCGCCGGGCCGGCCGGGAGCTCGGATCACGCACGGCGGTCGCTGACTCCAAACAGACCCTGCTCTGCACGTATCTGTCGGCAGTCCTGCTCGCGGGTTTGGTGCTGAACAGCACCCTTGGCTGGTGGTGGGCCGATGCCGGCGCGGCGCTGGTCATCGCCGCGATCGCCCTCCGGGAGGGCATCAACGCCTGGCGCGGCGACATCTGCTGCACGGTCCCCCACACGGCGGCAGACAGTCTTCCGACGGCCACAGAGCCGGCCTGCTGTGACGGATGCGGTGCCGATTCAACACCTCCAAAGGCGCTCGTCCTACCTGAGGTGGGGGTGGGACAGTCCGCCGCCGATGGGCAGCATGAGTAGTCGGTAGTGCTTCCGGTTACCTAAGCCCGGCGTCAGCAGCACTCATCCGGCACAGGGTTCAAGGAGTTCATCAGCGCTGCCGGCCGATTGATTTCTTACTAGAGCGACAGCGCACGACACGCTAATGTGGGGGCACCCCAAAGCAGAGGAGAGCCCCGTGGGCAAGGTGGTCATGTACGGCTCGGTGTCGGTGGACGGCTTCGTCGCGGACGAGAATGACCAGCCCGGACCGGTGTTCGACTGGTTGTCCAACGGTGATGTCCCCTTGGACGAGAGCGGCGAGGTGAGGGTGTCGCAGACGTCCTATGACTACACCCGGCCGTACTGGGACCAAATCGGGGCGACACTCGTCGGCCGCCACGTCTTCGACCTGACGGACGGCTGGGACGGGAAACCTCCGAGCGGGATCGACCACGTGGTCGTCGTGACGCACCGGCCGCAGCCCGAGGGCTGGGACTCGGAGGCGCCGTTTCACTTCGTCGACGGTGTCGAGGCAGCCATGGCCAAGGCGCAGGAGCTTGCGGGTGACCGCATCGTCGAGGTCGCAGCTGGTGACGTCGGTGGCCAGATGCTTGCCGCGGGCCTGGTCGACGAGGTGCGCATGGACGTCGTACCTGTCGTGTTCGGGTCCGGCAAGCGCTACTTCGGGTCGGTCCACGCCCAGCACCTGTTGGAGGATCCTGACGTGGTGATTCAGGGCAACCGCGTGCTTCACGTGCGCTATCGGGTGCGCCGTTGAGGTCGACACCGTGTTCCACGACGCCGCAGGACGTGGAAGAGCCTCCAAAGGCCGCCGTCCAGCACCCATGACAAAAAGAAGGCCCCCGTTCAGTAAAATCTGAACGGGGGCCTTCCTGGTTGCCGGGTCAGCGGGTGATCAGTGCCGGGTTGGCCTGCTGGCACACGGTGTCGCCGGCTGTCTGGTTGACGATGTCCTTGGGCAGCTGCGGGGCAGCGGCGGCGGCGGTCGGCGTCCCGTTGGCGAAGTCACTGCCCAGGTAGACCTGGACGCCGGCGACTCCGGCGGCCGGGAGCACCCGGTCCGGCGCCACACCGAGCAGGGCCGCGACGTCCCCGGCCACGTCAGCGTAGTCCGCACCGTAGTAGACCGCCGTCGCGGCGACAGGCGGAGCAGTCAACTGGCCCACCTGGGTGAAACCGGCGCCCTTGATGGCCTGCATGATCCCCTGGGTCCGGGCCGGAACACCCGAGCCGTTGGCCACGGTCACGGGCTGCTGCGTCTTGTCATAGGCCGGGGTGGTGGGGCTGGGCGTCGGCGTGGCGCTGGCACTCGGGGAAGCGCTCGGCTTCGCGGTCGGATCCGTCAGGTCCACGTCGTTGCGCATGGCGGCGAACAGCTGGGATGCCGCGGGCTCGGCCAGCTGCAGCCGGTTGATGTCCGTTTCGGCCGGGACTGTCGGCGTGGCCACGAAGGCTACCTTGCCGACGTCGATGTTCTTGAGCCGGTTGCCCACGGTCAGCAGCGTCGGCACAGAGGCCAGGCCGTCGTCGATGGTCAGGTTCTTGGTGATCGCATCCGCGATGCCGAGCATCCGGGCCGGGTTGGTCAGGGTGCCGTCGTCCTTGATTTTCCGGGTCAGCGCGGACAGGAAGCCCTGCTGGGCCTTGATCCGGCCGAGGTCGCCGCCGTCGCCGAAGGCGTGCCGGGTGCGCACGAACGACAAGGCCTGCTCGCCCTGGACGGTGGAGGTGCCCTTGGGCAGGCGCAGCTTCGAGTCGGGGTCATACACGGCGTCGCTGACACACACTGACACGCCGCCCACGGCGTTGGAGAGTTCCTTGACGGCGTTGAAGTCGGCCATCATGAAGTGGTCGATCTCCAGGCCAGTGAGCTTGTTGACGGTGTCCACGGCGCAGCCGATGCCGGCCTCGGACATCGCCGAGTTGATCATGACGCCGGTCTGGGCCGGGTACTCTTTGTTGGTTTTCGGATCCTTGCACTTGGGGATGTCGACCAGCAGGTCGCGGGGGAAGCTGACGACGTTGACCCGCTTGTTGTCCGCGGAGATGTCCATCAGCATCATCACATCCGAGTGCCCATAGCCGGTCGCGTCATCGCTGGTGCCGTACTGCGAGTTCTTCCCGTCGCGCGTGTCCGAGCCGAGGATCAGGATCTGCATCCGGTCCGTCGAATCGTTCACTGCACCCTCGGTCTTGATGCTGCCGGCGCTGAGTGGGGCCTTGGTGAGGTTGCCCTGAAGCCGGATGGTCCAGTAGGCGCCAAAGGCGATCACGCCGACCAAGAGCACGGCCACCACG
Organism: Arthrobacter sp. P1_B4; assembly: GCF_056406555.1. Lineage (NCBI taxonomy): Bacteria > Bacillati > Actinomycetota > Actinomycetes > Micrococcales > Micrococcaceae > Arthrobacter > Arthrobacter sp. P1_B4. The sequence continues at coordinate 6,483 of NZ_JBFTZW010000088.1, read as the reverse complement.
CCCGTGAAGACTTTCAGCCAGGTGGGGGTCCGGCGGGCGGAGCCGAGGTGGCGGGCCGGACCAACGGCGGGATCGGCCGTGTGCCGGGCAGCGGCTGTTGACCGGGCCGGCGGGGCGGATCCGTCGGCACGGTTGTCACGGGGTCGAACCACTTGTTGAGCCTTCCTAAACGAACGGGGAGTCAGCCCATTTTAGAGTCCGAATCTGAGAAAACGCCGATGGCCCTCTCTTGGGAGCGGCGGGAAGGGCCAACGGACACAATAGCGGCCTAAGAACAGCGCGTCTCAGAAGCCCAGTTTGACGAGCTGCTTCGGGTCGCGCTGCCAGTCCTTGGCGACCTTGACGTGCAGGTCAAGGTAGATCCGGGCACCGAGCAGCGCCTCGATCGCCTTGCGCGCGTTGGTGCCGACCTCGCGGAGCCGGGCACCGCCCTTGCCGATGATGATGGCCTTCTGGGAGGGCCGCTCGACGTACAGGTTGACGCGGACGTCCAGGAACGGGCGGTCCTCGGGCCGGCCTTCCCGCGGAACGATTTCATCGACGACGACGGCCAGGGAGTGCGGCAATTCGTCGCGGACGCCTTCGAGGGCTGCTTCCCGGATGAGTTCGGCGATCATCACCGCTTCCGGTTCGTCCGTCAGGTGACCGTCCGGGTACAGCGGCGGCGACGCCGGCATGTGACCGATCAGGACGTCGGCAAGGGTGTCGACCTGGAAGCCGTCCGTGGCGGAGACCGGGACGATGTCCTTCCAGCCGTCCTCGCCGAGGACCTCTCGGCCCAGGGCGGCGACGGCGAGCAGCTGCTCGGTGAGGGCCTGGCGGTCGACGGTGTCGGCCTTGGTCACGATCGCGATGATGGGCTTGTTGGGGATGGCGGCGAGCTGGGCGGCAATGAACTTGTCTCCCGGGCCGATTTTCTCGTTGGCCGGCAGGCAGAAGCCGATCGCGTCGACCTCGGCGAGGGTATCGGCGACCAGTTCGTTCAGCCGCTTCCCCAGCAGCGTGCGCGGGCGGTGCAGGCCCGGGGTGTCAACGAGGATCAACTGGGCGTCGTCCCGGTGCACGATGCCACGGATTGTGTGGCGCGTGGTCTGGGGCTTGGCCGAGGTGATCGCGACTTTTTGGCCGACCAGGGCGTTGGTGAGGGTGGACTTGCCCGCATTGGGCCGTCCGACCAGCACCGAGAAACCGGCGCGGTAGCCGCCGTAGGCTGCGTCGCCGTCGGACTTATTCTGCTTGCTCACGTGAGACTCCCTGTTGGATTGGTGCGGCCTCGTCGAGAAGGTCTTCAAGGTCAGTTTGTTCTTTTGCTACGGCGGCCGCAATGATGTGGCTGACGCGGTTCCGCCGGCCCTCCAGCCTGTCGGCGCGGAGGGACAGTCCGTGGACCTGGACGGTGCTGCCGACAATCGGCACCCGCCCGAGGGCCTTGGCGAGCAGGCCGCCCACGGTGTCTACTTCGTCGTCGTCGAGCTCGAGGTCGAAGAGTTCGCCGAGGTCATCGATGCTCATGCGGGCGCTGACCCGGTAGCTTCCGTCCCCCAGGGCCACGGCCTCGGCGCTTTCGGTGTCGTATTCGTCCACGATTTCGCCGACGATCTCCTCGATGAGGTCCTCGAGCGTGACCAGCCCCGCCGTTCCGCCGTATTCGTCGATGACGATCGCGACGTGTGTGGATTCCTTCTGGAGTTCACGGAGCAGGTCGCTGACGAGCTTCGAGTCCGGCACGTAGCGGACCTCGCGGGCCACCTCGTCCACGACCGGGGGTTCCTCGTCCGGGCCGAGGTTGTGGAGCGAGGCGGCAACGTCCTTCAGGTACACAATGCCCAGGATCTGGTCCGTGTTTTCGCCGATGACCGGGATCCGCGAGTACCCGGAGCGCAGGAACAGCGACATCGCCCGGTGCAGGCTGGATCCGGAGTCGATCGTGAGGATGTCGGTCCTGGGCACCATGACGGAGCGGACCAGGGTGTCCCCGAAGTCGAAGACCGACTGGATCAGTTCGGCCTCGTTGTCCTCGATTACGTCGGACTCGGTGGCCCGGTCCACGAGTTCGCGGAATTCTTCCTCGCTGAAGAACGCCTCGCTGTCGGCCGGCGCGCCGGGAGCTACGACGCTGCCGAGCCGCACCAGCCAGCCCGGAATCGGGCCGAGCACGGCGTACAGGGACCGGACCAGCGGGGCGCTGAACCGGACCAGGGCGGCGGAGTGGACCCGGCCGAGCTGCCGCGGGGACACCCCCACGATCACGAAGCCGACCAGCGCCATGATGCCGGTGGCCGCCAGCCCGGCCAGCCAGACGTTGTCCAGCATGCTGTAAAGGAGCACGGTCACGGCGACGGCGGCGGCCATCTCGAACCAGACCCGCCAGAACCGCAGGGCGCGCATGTGCCCCACGGGCTGGGCCAGGATGCGTTTGAGCGAGGTGCCCCTGCTGTTCAGGACCGCCTGCTCAGCGTCGTGCCGGGGCAGGAAGTTGAACGCGGACTCGGCAGCGGTCAGCACTGCGGCAAAGCTAAGGAACACCAGCGCCATGCCGGCGAGGATCAGTGGGGTCACTGAACCGTCTCGGACGGGGCCGCTTTGCCGGTGAAGGCGGTCAGGAGTTCGCGCTGCAGCCCGAACATCTCTTCCTTCTCTTCCGGCTCGGCGTGGTCATAGCCCAGCAGGTGCAGGATGCCGTGCGTGGTCAGCAGCAGCATCTCGTCCTGGGTGGAGTGGCCGGCGTTGCGGGCCTGGACCTCGGCCACCTGGGGGCAGATGGCGATGTCGCCGAGCATGCCCTGCGGCGTCGGCTTGTCCGGCGTGCCCGGGGTCAGCTCGTCCATGGGGACGGAGAGGACGTCGGTGGAGCCTGGCTCGTCCATCAGTTCGAGGTGCAGCTTTTCCATGGCCGGTTCGTCCACGAGCAGGATGGACAGCTCCGCCTGCGGGTGGATGTAAAGGCTTTCGAAGATGAAACGCGACAGCGCCACGAGCCCGGCCTCGTCGACGACGACGCCGGATTCGTTGTTGACCTCAATGCTCATGCGTGTTCTCCCCGCGTTTCCCGGGCAACGGAGTGCTTGACCCGGTTCCTTTGGACTTCGTCCCAGATGCTGTAGGCGTTGACGATATCCCCCACCAGGCGGTGCCGGACGACGTCGGAGGCGTCCAGGATCGAGAAGTTGACGTCCTCGATCCCCTGCAGGATCTCCTCGACAATCCTGAGCCCGGAGCGGGTGCCGAAGGGCAGGTCCACCTGGGTGATGTCGCCGGTGACCACCATCTTGGAGCCGAAGCCCAGACGGGTCAGGAACATCTTCATCTGTTCCGGCGTGGTGTTCTGCGCCTCGTCGAGGATGATGAAGGCATCGTTAAGCGTGCGGCCTCGCATGTAGGCCAGCGGGGCGACTTCGATGGTACCGGCGGCCATGAGTCGGGGAATGGATTCGGGGTCCATCATGTCGTGCAGGGCGTCGTACAGGGGCCGCAGGTAGGGGTCGATCTTGTCGCTCAGGGTGCCTGGCAGGAAGCCGAGCCGCTCCCCCGCCTCGACGGCAGGACGGGTCAGGATGATGCGGCTGACTTCCTTTTGCTGCAGGGCCTGGACGGCCTTGGCCATTGCCAGGTAGGTCTTGCCGGTACCGGCCGGACCGATCCCGAAGATCACGGTGTTGGCGTCGATCGCGTCCACATAGTTCTTCTGGTTCAGCGTCTTGGGCCGGATGGTCTTCCCGCGGGTGGAGAGGATGTTGGTGGTCAGCACTTCCACGGGGTTCTGCAGCGACTGGCTGCGCAGCAGGGAGACGAGCTGCTGCAGCACGGCCGGAGTGATGACGGTGCCTCGGGCCACCAGCCCGCGCACCTCGTTGAGCAGGCGCATGATGCGCGGCACGTCGGCGGCAGGACCGCTGATCGCGAGCTCGTTCCCCCGGACATGGAAATCGACGGCGGGGAACTGGTTTTCGATAAACCTTAGGGCTTCGTCATGGCTGCCCAGCGACTGGACCATCTGCTCTGAGTCGTCGAACAAGACCACCTCCGTCCGCAGCCCTGGTAGGGAGTGGGGAAATTCCCCTGCGGTGCGTTCTCGGGCGCTGAACCGGGCCTTGCCGTTCGCTGCTTCAGTCATGGTGTTGGCCCGCGGGCCTCTGGTCCCCTYCAGTATGAATATGGTCTGTCGCCGTGATCCGTACCGACGGCGGTTCGCACCGCCCGCGGCCAGGGTCTACGGGTGCTTCCATCTTACGCCAGCGCGGCGCGGCCGACGCCGGAGGGGATCCGGCGCCGTCCGTTACGGGTAGGCGTTTCCGAAGACGACCCACCCCTCCAGCCAGTGGGCGCCTGTTGCCGGGCACGGCTGTTCCGCTTTGCGGGGTCCCGGCTCCCGCTCCGGCTTCGGTTCCCGTTCCGGTTCCGACACGGTCAGGCCGCGCTCTCGAGCGCGCCGGCGCGGGACCCGACGCCCGCGTAGCGTCCCTTGTAAAAGAGCAGGGGCTCAGCGTCGGGGCGGGCGCCCAGGGCGCGGACGGCGCCGACGACGATCGTGTGGTCGCCGCCGTCGTACTCCTGGTGGAGTTCGCAATCCACCCAGGCCAGGGCGTTATCCAGGACGGGGTTGCCCAGCGGCGAGGGAGAATGGCCGACGCCGGCGAACTTGTCCGTCCCCGAGCGCGCGAACTGCCCGGCCAGATGCTGGTGCTCTGCGGCCAGGATGTTCACGGTAAACCGTCCCGCCGCACGCAGCAGCGGCCAGGTGCTCGATGTCCGTGCGGGGCTGAAAGTGACCAGTGCCGGCTCCAGGGACAGGGAGGCGAAGGACTGGCAGGTGAAACCGGCCGGCCCGTGCCGGGTTGCTGCGGTGATCACCGTCAGGCCGGTGGCGAAGTGCCCGAGAATGTGGCGGAGTGCCTTCGGGCTGAGGTCAGAATGTTCCGTCATGGCGGGTCCTTTCGAGCGCTGGTAACCCCAATCAACCACTGCAGGCTCGGGTTCCCAAGCCCGGCTGCAACGCACAGTCGCGCAACGACACAACGCGTCACGGACCCGTTGCATGACGTAAGAATTCGGCACCGGGAGTTCGCCGGCCATGGCCGTTAGGCTCGGTTGATGGCAAACCAGGAAAATTTGATGGACGTCAGATCCGCGTACGACACAGTCGCCGAGACCTATTCAGCGGTGATCCCGGATACCAGCTTCGAGGCCCCGCTGGATATGGCCTTGGTGGACCACTTCATCGCCCACATGCGCGGGACGGCGGACCGGACGGTGATCGACGTCGGATGCGGTGCCGGACGAATGAGCAGTTATCTCGGCCAGGCGGGGCTGAACGTCAGCGGTGTCGACCTGTCGCCCGAAATGGTCCGGATCGCGCAACAACTGCAGCCCGGGCTGTTGTTCGAGCTGGGAGAGCTGACGGACCTGCCCCAGGCGGACGCAGCTGCGGACGGTGTCCTCGCCTGGTATTCGATCATCCACTCTCCCCCGACGGCGCTGCCGGCGATTGCTCGCGAGTTCTGGAGGGCGCTCCGCCCTGGCGGTTCGGCGCTCGTCGCCTTCCACGCCGGCAGCGGCCACCGCACGATTGACCGTGCTTACGGACACGACGTCGAGCTCCGGGCGGAACTGCACGCACCCGAGGAGGTGGCGCTCCGGTTCACCGAACTGGGCTTTGTGATGCGCGCGCAGCTGGTGCGTTCACCGAGGGCCAAGGAAAAACATCCACAGGCCGCCATCCTCGTCGACAAACCCTTCGTGGCTTCAACACTTAGTCCTTCATAGGGGACGTTGGCGTGTTCGCAGGGCCGAACCAGCGGTGAACTGCTCTTCACGGGAGTAGTCGAGATAGTGCTTGAGGGACGGATCGCCGGTTCCCGGCATGGCTCCGGCCGCTGCCGCCTTCACCAGCCAGTCCACCTGAAGCGGGATGGTCTGAGCGTATGTCCCCACAGGTTCATAGGCGAGGTCAAGGGAGGCCTTGGTGCTCAGTACCAGCGGAGGCCGGAAATCCCACGGATGGTCACCGAGGCCCGCGGGTGCGCTGTCATCCAGAAGCACCTCTTCCCAGTGGTGGCCCAGGTAGCGGGCAATTGCTGCGGCGATCTGCCGGGCATTCGGCGCATCTGGATCGGCGCTGTTGAGGATCCGTGCCGCGGGCACGGCGGCAACCCGTTCCACGAGGGCCGCCGTGTTCACCGCTGCCGTCGTGTGGTCCGCGCCCTGCCCCGCATGGGCCAGGAACACGGCCGGGCGCCGGTCGAGGACCCGTTTGACGAACATCCATTCCCGGGGCAGGGCCGCGCCCTCACCATGTACCTTCGAAGCCCGGATCACCGTCACGGGATGGCCGCTGCCCAGGAGGGTGTTCTCTGCAGCCACCTTGTTGGCGCCATAGCCTTCCCGGGATTGGTAGTCCCCGGTTCCCGGCCGCATGGTCGGACTGTTCTCGAGGATCGGCGCATCAAAGCGGGGCGGTACATCGGAATTGACGTGGTTGCCTGC
>NZ_JBFTZW010000087.1:0-12352 GCF_056406555.1 Arthrobacter sp. P1_B4 | reverse complement strand
CGTCATAACACCCCCGGAACAGACCCCACCAGTTACAATACCGCTGACAGAAACAGGCGCCAACGTTACGCTCACGGTCGAAACTGACTGGTTGGGCCGGCGGGGCGAGCTGACAGTGTTGGCTCAGAGCGGGCAGAACAGTGTGGAGCTGCCTCCCACTGGCGACTCATATAGCGAGTGGCAGGGGGTGCTGCATCTGGATCCGATGCCACTGGGTCCCCGTGCGATCACCATCACAGCCACATCCGTGGATTCACAGCACGCAAGCACGGTGGTACGCACCGTCACGGCGGCTGATGTGACTATGCCTCGCCTGACCGTCAGCCATCCGACGCTGGGAGGCAAAGTCCCGCTCGACAGCTCCCGCGATGTGAACCTAACCGGATCGTGCAGCGACACCCAGAGCGGCATGCGTGGAAAAGCCTTTGTAAAGGTATCGCTCGCACCCGATGGCCCGTTCGATGAGGCCCGCCCCGGTCAGTCGGGCGATTTCTCACAATGGTCGGCGACGGTCAAAGCGCCGGGTCTGGGCCCCTTCACCGTGTACCTCCAAGCCTCGGATGATGCCGGCAACACCACCGATGTCCTTTTCTGGCCGCTGGAGGGGATCAGCGACTACGTGCCGGCATCCCTGCCCGAGCGAATCAGCGACACCGAATACCTCGCCGCACTGATGGCGTTCGCCCGTGATGTCGTGGTCAAGCCCGGTGGCCAGATCACCTCGGCTGACCTCACCGTGACGCTGCAGCAGCCTGTGGATCGAATGAGCCAGCCGCTGAGCGCAGCGGCCAGCGCCGGCCTCCTTCCCGTCAACGAACTCCGCCTTCCGGTAGAGCTCCTAAGGTCCCGGGTCGCCAGCGCGGGAATTCCGCAAGATCCTGCTGGAGACACCGAATACCTGCAGACCGCATACCGGACGCTACTCTCCGGCGCCGGCACAAGCTATGACGAGATAAGACTTGCCCGCGGGGCCRACACCACGTCAAGGCGTGCCCTGGCGGCACGGCTGGGTCTGACGCTGTACGGGCCGACGGGATCGGCAGACGGTAGACCCGATCAGCTGGACGCCCTCACCCTGGACGGAGCCGCACTGACGGAGTCAGAACTGGAGCGTCTGTTCGGCCTGCCGCAAACCGCCGCAGGGCTGGACCCTCTGCGCTCGATCCAGCAGCCGCAGTTTCTCACCTGGCAACTGACCACCCAGGCTTCGCAGTGGCAGATCGAGGACCTCAGCCCTCCCACCCCGCGCGCCTTCGCAGTCCTCGTCGACCCGGATGTGATCACCACCTCTGACATTCGGGCTGGCAGTACGCTCGTTGCCCGTATCGAGCAGCTGCTAAAGGCCCGCGTTGACCTCCTGGCCGCGGCTCAGGGGAGCCTGACAGCCGCGGTGGCCGGCACCACCGATCCAACAGACAAGCTCGAGGCCGTATTGGCCGCAGGCCTGCCCCATGGCACCCAGCAGATGCTCTCCAGTTGGCAAACTCAGGACGCCCAAGGCATAGACATCAGCGCCTCCCTGGCCGCAGCCGGACTCGACCGTACCGGCTTCCTGTATCTGCTCAACCTTGCGTCGCTGGCGTCGGTTGCCCAACCCACCGTCCAGGAGTGGGACGACGCGGTGCAGGTGCTCACCGGGGCATTCCGACGGCGCCAGTACGCGGAGTGGCTGCCGGAGGAAAGCGGCATTGTCCTCTCACCCGAATTCTTCACCGTCGGTCAAAACGTCCCTGACGTGGGGGTCCTCCGCATCCACCCGGGCGCCCGGACCGATTGGAACAGCACGCTGACCGCCAGGGCCATGCGCCGGCAGAACCTCATTGCCTCCTCGGCCGCTCTGGTGACAGCCGCCGAGCAGCGTGCCCTTCCTGTTCTAAGGAACGCGCTGCTCGCCGATGTGCAAACGACACTCAGCGGAGACGCTGGAGAATACCTGACCGGTGAGTATCAGGTCGACTTCCGCTCCGGCGGAGCGGTCACCACGACCCGTACGGGGCAGGCGACAGCTAGCCTGCAGACGCTACTCGAGCTGGTCCGATCCGGGGATGTCAGTGCGGCCTCACCGGCACATGGTTGGACGCTCGGGGACACTCGCGCCTTCGACGCGGCTTGGCGATGGATGGGTGGAATCGATAGCTGGCGGCAGGCGACGTCCGCGTTCCTGTTCCCGGAAGCGGCGMTGGACCCTGAAGCACTGGCCCTCGCCACGCTGGACCCCGCCGCGCCGGAGCCCGTCCCGAGCCCCAGCCCTGACGTTTCACGCGATTTTCAGACTCTGGTGACGGGTCTTCAGGATTTGGCAAGAGATGCCGCCCCTGCAGAAGTCCTTGAGAAAGTGACGACGTATTGCGGCGCACGCTCCTCGTGGCTCAAAGAACGGGTTCCCCCGGTGCCCGTTTTTCCCGACAAATGGAGCTACGGCAGCGGCCGCAACCGGGATAATCAGGAGCTCCTCGCGACGTGGTCGAATGCCGTGCAAGTCTATGACAAGGACGGCCCCGCTGCCGCGCGGGAGATATTTTGGGCTGTACCAATGCTGGCGGCAAGGAGACTGCTCGCGGCAGGTCATTATCAGGATGCGATGGACTGGTTGTGGGTCGTATACCYATACAACGATCCACAGGCGGTGTCCATCTACGAGCGCATCAACGATGAAGGCGACACGCCGCCCACCCCGCCTGACATGACCTTCCCGCCGAACTGGACCAAAGATCTCAACCCCTTTCACCTCGTCGACGCCCGGGGCGGCAGGCCCGCGCCCTACCTGCGCAACACGCTGCTGACAATCATCACCGGCCTTATCGACTACGGCAACAGCGAGTTCAGCGCCGACACCGACGCCTCACTCGGGCACGCCCGCACCCTCTACCTCACCGCCCAGGGACTGCTCGCCCATCCACGATTCGAACCAGTGAAGCCGTCCGGCCCCGGCGAAGCAGCCCTTGCGCTGCCGCAACTGGACATCCTAGCCACACGTGTCAAAACCCAGCTGGCCAAGCTCCGCCAGGGCCGGAACATCGCGGGCCTTCCCCGGCTCGTGGCTGGAGCCTCCAGCAGCAACAACGCCATCCGCCAGCCCACCCCTTACCACTTCAAAATCCTGCTCGCCCGCGCCCAGCAGATGGCGCAGCAGGCCGGACAACTCGAAGCACAATACCTGTCCCTGCTGGAAAAATACGACGCCGGAACCCTCAGGCTCAGTGACGCGCGGTTCGCGGCGGGCCTGGCCGACCTGCAATCAAAAGTGCACGACGCGCGCGTGCAGGACGCCGACGACGCCGCAAAAGCCGCCTACACGCAGAAAACCAAGGCCACACTGATGGAGGCCACCTACAGCCGACAGCTGGGAGCCCCCCCGAACCAATACGAAACCGCACTGCTGGACCAGTATGGGCAACTGCGCGACCTGCAGGACGTCGTCTCCGTCGCCAACGGCGCCATCGGCATCGCCCAAGCTGCCGCCAGCGCAGCTAGCCTCGATTCGTTGATCTTCAGCTTCGGAGCCAAAGCCGCTCTCGGGGGCATCCAAATTGCCGGATTTGGAGTCAAAGCCGGAGCGGAGATCCTCATCAATGACTTGCAGTCCCAGATGCAGGCCAACCAGCTCAGGGCCGGCATTGAGACGCGGCGCGAGGAGACTGCCATTCAGCAGGCGTCGGCGGCCCAGGACGTGCTGGTAGCCACCGCCCAGCAGAGGGTCGCCAAAGACCAGATGACCATCGCCAGGGCCGAACAAGACGTGTCTACCCGACAGAACGAACAGGCAAAGTCGACGCTGGCGCTCCTGACCAGCCAGTTCACCACCCCCGACCTTTACCTGTGGATGAGCGACACCCTCGGGTCGGTTTACCGGTACTTCCTTCAGCAAGCCACGTCCACGGCGCGCCTGGCGCAGGACCAACTCGCGTTCGAGCGCGCCGAACCAGTCAGGACCTACATCGGCGTCGACTACTGGAAAGCACCGCAGGGCGGCCGCAAAGCGCCCATCACGGACACCAAGGGCATGACCGGCGCCGAACTGCTGGCCCAGGACCTGCTGCGCCTGGACCAGTACGCGTTCTCAACCGATGAGCGGCGGCTAAACCTGTCCCAAACGTTTTCCCTCGCCCAGATCCTACCGATGGACTTTCTGCAGTTCCGCCGTAYGGGACAGCTAAGCTTCGCAACACCTATGTCTTGGTTCTCCCGGGATTTCCCCGACCACTACCAACGGCTGATCCGCCAGGTCCACCTCAGCCTCGTTGCCTTGGTACCGCCCGATCGCGGCATCCGCGCCACCCTGAGCAACACCGGAATCTCGAAGGTAACGACACCGGGCGCATTCGGATCTTTTACCGACGTCGTCCTGCGCCGGGACCCCGTGACAGTGGCGGTAACCTCACCGTTGAACGCGACCGGTGTTTTCGAACTGGACCTGCAGCCAGAGATGCTCCTCCCCTTCCAAGGCAGCGGGGTCGCGACACAATGGCAGTTCAGCCTGCCAAAGGCGGCCAACCCGTTCGCGTTCTCCAGCATCGCCGACCTGCTCGTCCGGATCGACTACACCGCACTGGCCGATCCGGACTACGGGGCCCTCGTTACCCGGGAGCTGAACGCGAACCTCGACCGGTCTTCCGATTGTGTGTTCAGCCTGGCCCGCGACTTCCCCGACCAGTGGTACGAGCTAAACAATCCCGGCCCGGACGGCRCCCGCAGCACCACCCTGACCCTCTCACGCAACGATTTCCCGGCAGATCTTCAGGGGCTGCTGACAACCCAAATTGCAATCGGTCTGTCCACTGCGGGAACGGACCCGGTACCGCAGATCCAGGTCTCACTCAGCCGGACTATCGGCGGCACTCCGGTGGGCGGCAGTACGGAAACGGACGGCAGCGGCATCGCCAGCACCCGGCGCGGCGCTCTCGCCTGGTCGCCGCTGACCGGAACCGATCCCACGGGCAGTTGGCAACTGTCCCTGGGAGCGACGGCCGGACCGCTATTCACCGCCGGCCGGGTTGAGGACCTGCTGTTCGTCATCAGCTGGCACGGCCGCGCACCCGCATGGCCCACCTGACCCCAACTCACTTATGGGTGGAGGAACAAAATGAGAAGCCGCTCCAATGCCGTCGTGGTTCCGGTGGCCAGTGCGGGTCATGCCGGGCCCTGGTTCAGTGATGCAGTTCCTCCAAGGCGCACACGGGGGCTCGAACAGGCCTTGAACCGGGCCCTTGGCCATGCCGGCACGCATGAGGTCTACCCGTGGCTTAGTCCGTGGCTCCGGGGCGTCCGGTGAGCGGACCGGAAGCGGGCGGAATCAGTGTTCCCAAGGGTGGCGGGGCGCTGGCCGCGATAGGCGAAACCTTCCAGCCCGACCTGCACACCGGTACCGGGAACCTGACCGTCCCTATTGCCCTTCCGCAGGGACGGACAGGACTGACCCCATCAATATCCCTGGCCTACAGCACGGGGGCCAGAAACGGCGCCTTTGGGCTGGGCTGGACCCTCGGCATACCGCAGGTGGCCCGGCGCACGGACCGAGGCATCCCACGCTACGATGACGCGCTGGATACGTTCGTGCTCTCCGGTGCTGAGGAACTGGTGCCCGTACCGGCCGGCAGTGACGCCCCGGCGGCGGGGGCCGTGGGGACGGTGAGCCGTTACCGGCCCCGGACCGAAGCCGGGTTCGCCCGCATCACCCACGTGACCGGTAATAACGGGGACTACTGGGACGTCCGCGCGAGCAACGGGCTGCGCAGCCTTTATGGCACCCCCCGGCCGGCGGACGCCCCGGCTGACTGGGTCGATCCCACCATAGTCGCCAACCCTGCCGGTGGAATCTTCACTTGGCTGCTGAGCCAGACGAGTGACCCGCTGGGCAACCGGATCAGCTATACCTACCGCCCCGACCCGACGGGTAGTCCGCAACGCTATCTGGCAAATGTGCGGTACGCGGACTACGGCGACAAGGGGAACCCGGCATACCTGGTCAGCGTCCGCATCATCTACCAGGACCAGGACCCGGACGGGCCCGTGCAGCGACCCGACCCGTTCTCGGACCGGCGGCCCGGCTTCGAGCTGCGCACCACGCTGCGGGCCAAACGCATCGAAATCTGGACACAGCCTGGGACCCCGGTGCTGGCCACCAGCATGAGCCTGGACTACGTCGATGAAGCAGGAACGCCCCCGGGTAACGGGGTCTCGCTGCTGGGCCGGATCCAGGTCCGCGGTCACGACGGCGCCGCGGAGCAGACCCTGCCGCCGCTGGAGTTCACCTACAGTGACTGGGATCCGGCCTCCCGCCGGTTCCGGCTGCTGGACCCCGTCCTCCCGCCTACCCCGCTCGGTACCGGCGGCCTGGAACTGGCCGACGTGTTCGGGGACGGTCTGCCGTCCCTGCTGCAGCTCAACGGAACGGCCCGCTACTGGCGCAACCGCGGCGGCGGCCTATTCGACCTGCCCCGTTCCATCGCTGACGCACCGGCCGGGGTTTCCCTGGATCAGCCCGGAACGCGCCTGGCCGACCTGAACGGGGACGGCCGGCCCGAACTCATCAGCTCTTCGGCGACCCGAACAGCAACCTGGTCCCTGGCCGCCCCGGGTGACGTGCCCGGAGCGTCGGCGGGCTTCGACCCGTCCAGTTACACGGCCAGGACCGCCCCGACATTCCCACTGACGGATCCTCAGGTCCGGCTGCTCGACCTTGACGGGGACCACCAGGCGGACCTGCTGCGCGGAGGTAACCCGCCTATGATGGCCCACGGTGACGGCCGGGGCGGGTTTAGCGGCCTGCAGCGACTGCCGGCATCATCCGACCTGCCGGCCCTGGACTTCACCGACCCGCGGGTGCAAACGGCCGACATGACCGGAGACGGGTTGACCGATATCGTCTTCATCAACAACAGGTCGGTGATCTACCGGCCGAACCTGGGCTATGGGCGGTTTGGGCCGTGCGTGGCCATGAGAGGTGCGCCTGACTTCAGCGACGCCGGCTCTTACACCCGGACCGGGTTCGATCCCCGCCGGCTGCTGGTCGGTGACGTGGTTGGCGACGGCACCGCTGACGTGCTCTACATCGGTGACGGCAAGGTCACACTCTGGGTCAACCAATCGGGCAATGGTTTCGCCGCCCCCGTGATCATCCGTGGAACCCCGCGCATCAGCGACCTGACCGCGGTACAGCTGGCCGACCTAAACGGTGCCGGGGTGCCCGGCATCGTGTGGTCAGGGGTCGGGCCGGAGAATCGGAGCGCTTTCCTCGACCTGACAGGCGGGGTCAAACCCTACCTGCTCATCGGCGTCGACAACCACGCCGGGGCGGTGACCACGATGTCGTACGCGACCTCGACCGCCTACGCCACCGCGGACCGGACCGCCGGGTGCCCGTGGCGGACCACCCTGCCGTTCCCGGTCCACGTGGTGGCCCGTGTAACCACACATGACGCGTTCGCCCAAACGGTCCTGAACAACGTGTTCAGCTACCACGAAGGTTATTGGGATCCCCGGGATTGGGAGTTCCGTGGGTTCGCCCGTGTCGAACAGACCGACACCCTTCTCCCTGTCACGCCTGAACCGCTGCCCTCGGTGAAAATTGAACCGCTCGACCCGCTGGCCGCCCGCACGGGCGTGCCGGCAGGATTTGATCCGGCGGTCGCCGGTAATCTGCTGGCCAACTTCAGCTTCGACACCCCCTCCGTCGGCGGCCCCAGCACTCTGACCACGACCGTCGACCACCCGTCAGGTGGTGGCCCGTCAGCTGCCGATTCCTGGACCGTCTGGAACAACGCTGCGACGACCACGACGACTGACCTGCTGGCCTCAACCCTGCCCTACGGCCGGGGTGGGTCGATGGTGCACGTCACCACCGGAGCGGGCGGCTGCGGCATCGTGCAGACCTTCCTTCCCGCGCACACGGGCCCCGCCCGAGTGATCGCCTCGGCTTGGATCCACGTGGTGCGGGGCAGCGTGATGATTGGCACCGGCGACCGGGGGGGTACCACCAGCGATGCCGTCTGTGCCGACACGGGCCGATGGATGCTCGTGGAGGCCGGCAACCGGAGCTCCCCCGGTAGTGAGATCGTCATCTACTCGGCAAGCGCAGACGGGGCCGAATTTTACGTTGATCACGTGTGGGTCCGGGTACCCTCAGGACCGTCAGAGCCCGTGGACGGCGCGCCGGTGCGCATCGTCACGTGGTTCCATCCGGGCCCGGTCGGCCCGCCTCACGGAGCTCGGCAAGAGCTCGATTTCAGCGACGAGTACTGGCTTGATGATCCGCCCCTGGCCGGGCATGTCGATTACACCGAGCTGCCGGATGGGCTAAGGCACCCGCCGCTCCGCGAAGCGGTCCGGGCGATGCGCGGCCGGATACTGCGCACAGAAACTTACGCCCAGGACGGCTCTGCCCGCGCCGGGCGCCCTTATGAGGTACACGATAATGCCTATCAGGTCGCGCCGGTCCTTGACGGCCGCAGCCCCGACGATCCAGGCTGGCGGGCAACGCCCGTGGTAACTGCCCGTCCCACGCTGTCCCGGTCGGTAGTGTGGGAACGCGGTTCCGATCCCATGACCCGGCTCGTGCTCACCGGCGGCCACGACGGCTACGGCCGCCCGCATGCAAGCGCAGACATTGGCGTTCCCCGCGGCAGAAACCCCCGCGGCCCGGGTGCTGCCTGCCTGGCCACCCTCACCGTCACTGAGTACGCAACCCGTGACGACGCGGAACTGTACATGATTGACCGGGTAGCGCGCACCGCCCGGTACGAATGCGACGACGACGGGAACGGACCCGTGCTCGCCTTCGGGCTAGCCGCACTCACCGGCGCCACCAACACCAGCCTGCGCGGACTCGAGCTCTCGTACTATGACGGTGAGGCCTTCACCGGCCTAAACTCGGGCCAGCTGGGCGACCACGGGCTCCCAATGCGGACCGAACACCTCGTCATCACCCCGACGCTGCTCACCGAATCCTGCCAGCCCGGACCCAACGGCACCGCCATCACACCCCCGCCCTACCTCAGCCTCGATGGGAGCGCTGCCCCTGATGACTGGCCGGCAGACTACCCGGCCGCCTTCCAGCAGGCCCTCATCGGCGCCCCCGACATCCGGGGCGCGCACCTGGGCTACATCTGGCACGCTGATGGCGGAGACTACATTGCCGGCTACTATGCCCAGACCTCCCGGCTGAGCTACGACATACACACCAGCCCCGACACCGGCCGCGGCCTGATCACAGTCTCCCGGGGCCCCTACGGCGGGGACACCGCCACCAGTTACGACAACTACCAACTGCTGCCGGTCAGCTTCACCGACCCGGCCGGCCTGACCAACACCGCGGAATACGACCGCCGGCTCTTGAAACCGACGCGGGTCACCGACCCCAACGGCAACCGCACCGCCGCCGGCTACACCCCGCTCGGGCTGCTCGCGTTCACCGCCCAGCTCGGCACGGACGGAGCCTCCGAGGGCGACACCCCCGAGCAGCCCGCGGCTTACTACGAGTATCACCTGACGGCATGGGACGACACCGGACCCACAGGGAGTCCCCCCACCGGCGCCCGCCAACCCATGAGCGTCACAACCGTGAGGCGGGTCGAGCACCGATGGACCATCGTGGACCAGGAGAATGCGCGCCGCACCGCCGCGGGCCAGTCACCCCTGACCGACCCGGAAATCGCCGCCCTGTTCGGTCCGGACGAGCAGACCAGCCACCCGGAACGGTTCATCCACACAGTCGAGTTCAGCGACGGACTGGGACGACTCCTACAGACCCGGGCCCAGGCCGACGATCTTATTATCGATGACCTCGGTCTCATCGATGACCCGGCAGTGCCCGTCGGTTCCGTCACCGGCCATCTCGAAGCGGAATCCCCGGCAGTCGTCGTCAGCGGCTGGACCGTCTACGACAACAAAGGGCGGCCCGTCATCGGCTACGAACCATTCTTCGACACCGGCTACAGTTACCACCCACCCGGCGACCAGAAGCTCACGTCACTTGCACGCACCATCCGCCACTACGACCCCCGCGGCCTCTGCATACGCACCGTCGCACCCGACGGCAGCGAAACCCTCACCGTCCCCGGCATCCCCACCGGCCTCGGCGACCCGTCCGGCGCCGAACCGACCCCATGGGAAAGCTACACCTACGACGCCAACGACAACGCCGGCCGCACCCACCCCACGGTCAGCCTGGCCTTCTCCGAGCACTGGAACACTCCCTCCAGTGTCCTGTTTGACGCGTTCGGCCGGACCGTCACTACCACCGCCCACACCGACACCGAGATACTGGTCGCCACCACCGGATACGACATCGATGGTCGCCCCCTTATCGTCACCGACCCACTAGGCCGCCCATGCGCGGCCACCTTCTACGACCTTGCCGGCCAGCCATGGCGCACATGGCTTCTGGACGCCGGCACCACCCACACCATCCCAGACGCAACCGGAGCCCCGGTCGAACAACGAGACGACAAGGGAGCGATCACGCTGGCCGCGTTTGACCCGGCCCACAGGCCGTCGCATAGCTGGGCCGCCGACCGTTCGGGACAAACACCCACGCTGCGGATCGTCACCATCTACGGCGACGACCCGGCCGGCGCCGGGCTAACCCTCGAACAGACTCGCGACGCCAACGCCCTCGGGCAGCCTGTGCTCACCCTGGACGAGGCCGGCGCACAAGCCTTCAGTGGCTACAACATCGAGGGCAAGCCAGCGACCGTCACCCGCCGCATCTTGCGCCCGGACCTACTCATTTCCACCCTCCCGGCCCCCGGGAGCACCGGCGGTGGGTGGGACAAYACCAGCTACGCCGTGGACTGGCAACCCGCGAACGGCGAAAGCTACATCGCGCATGCGGACACCCTGCTCGATGGAGCAGCGTACCAGACTGACAACGTGTGGGATGCGCTCGGACGCGCAACCTCCGAGACCGGCCCGACCGACGCGGCCGGAAACCGCACCCGTTACGACTACAGTTACGGCCTGAGCGGCGGAATCACTTCCATCACCCTGGACGGCACCCACTACCTACGAGCGGTCGCCCACGATGCCCACGGCCGCCGCCTCATGGCTCACTTCGGCAACGGACTGGTCCTGCGCTTCCGGTACGACCCGCGAAGCTTTCGCCTCTCCCGCCTCCACACTGCGCATGCCATGCAGCCCACTCCCACCGACTGGGCGCCCGACGGCCCTGCGCTCCAGGACCACACCTACCGCTATGACCTCGCCGGCAATCTCCTAGTCCTGGCCGACCGGACCCCCGAATGCGGCATCCCCCCGGCCAACCCGAACGCACTCGACCGCAGGTTCAGTTACGACCCGCTCTACCGTCTAACAACCGGCACGGGGCGCGAAACCGACACCCTACCCGATCAGCCATGGCTGGAAACACCCCGCAGTCCGGACATTAACCGCACCCGCGCGTACACCGAAACCTACAGCTACGACCCGGTCGGCAACCTCCTCAACCTAAGGCACGCCACCGACGCTGCAGCAACCGGCGCGTACACGCGCACCTGCAACCAGGCCGATGGCAGCAACCGGCTGACCACGATGACGGTCGGATCCTTCACTGCCGGGTACAGCTACGACCCCACTGGGAACATGACCGCCGAAACCACCAGCCGGCTGTTCGAATGGGACCACGCCAACCGGCTCGCCGCCTACCGCACCCAGGCCGGGCCGGAACCATCCGTCTATGCCCAGTACCGCTACGACGCCTCCGGAACGCGGACCATCAAGCTCGTACGCAACCAGAACGGGCCCAACACTGTCACCATCTACATCGGTGCGGGATTCGAACGAACCCTCTACACCCGGCCAGCTGCTGGCACCACCATCCACGACACACTGCACATTCTCGACACCGCCACTGGGGTCGCATCGATCCGCCAGAGCGACCCGATCCCCGGCGACACCATGCCGCCAATCACCTACACACTGTCTGACCACCTCAGCAGCAGCACCCTCACCGCTGACATAACAGGCGGGCTACTCAACCGCGAGGAATACACCCCGTACGGAGAAACCTCCCTCGGCAGCTACAAACGAAAGCGGTACCGCTTTGCTGGCAAGGAGCGCGACGAAGAAAGCTCGCTCACCTACCATGGAGCACGCTACTACGCCCCATGGCTCTGCCGGTGGACCTCCACCGACCCGCTCCCTCGGCCGCCGCAACCAGGCTGGCAGTATTCCCAAAATAACCCGATGGTGATGGTAGATCCAACAGGGGCCCAGGAAGTTAGATCAGAGCCGCCCCGCCCCGCACTCACCGACTCTTCAGAGAATACGCCATCCAAAACAGAGAATACCCTGCCTAGAACGACGGAAAGAGGGGGCTTCCTTAAGAGGTCCGACCTTATATCTGACCCTTTGGGAG
>NZ_JBFTZW010000086.1:0-12547 GCF_056406555.1 Arthrobacter sp. P1_B4 | reverse complement strand
CGGCGGCTGGGGCCAGCAGCGCCCCTCTGCCGTACCGGCCGATTCGGGCTTCGACGTCGACCTTCCGGCCGTCGTGGAGCCGGACCTGTCCGGCCGGCACTCCGATGACCTTGATGTCCCGGACTTCCTCAAGTAAACAGTTCCGCTCCAGCATGGCACCGCCGTCCGGCGGTGCCATGCTGCTTTGCGGCGGGTTACGGTGGATTCTATGAACGCAGGTATTCCGGACATGTTGATGGCGGTGTTGTGATTGTTTTGCTGGCGGGCTGAAGTCCGGCCGGGCGTATGGGTGGCTTTCACCGATGCCGGAGCCGGGAACCTGGCACTGCATGTCGGTGATGACCCCGCGGCGGTCCGCCGCCGACGCGCGGAGCTCGAAGCGGCCGCCGGGCTCGGCGGGCGCTCTTTCCGGTACATAAACCAGGTCCACGGCAGTGACGTCGCCACCATCGTTGGGTCCACGGCCGCGGACTCCGCGGGCGAAGGTCCGGCCGCGCCCACGGCCGATGCCATGGTCTCCCTGACCGAGCCGCTGGCCGTCCTGGTGGCCGACTGCGTGCCGGTGGTGCTGGTCGGCGAGGATCCGGCCGGGGCGCCGGTACTGGGCGTCGTCCACGCCGGGCGGCCAGGCGTCGCCGCCGGGGTGGTGCCAGCGGCCGTGGCCCGCCTCCGGGAGCTCGGTGCGGACCACATCAGCGCCTGGGTGGGCCCCTCGGTCTGCGGGCGCTGCTATGAGGTCCCCGGCAGCCTTCGCGCGGACGTTGCCGCGGCCGTACCTGCCACCTGGTGCACCACCTCTACCGGCACCCCTGGCCTGGACCTGCCGGCCGGAGTGCGGAGCCAGCTGGAAGCTGCGGGCGTCGCGATCGAATACTCCGGGGGATGCACCCTCGAGGACGACACCCTCTTCTCCTACCGCCGCAACAGCCACACCGGCCGCTTCGCCGGGCTGGCTTGGTCGGACGGCACCCACGGGACTGACGGGGCTGACGGGAAAAGGGAGCATGGCCATGACTGAACCGGCGCAGCGCCCGGAAGTACACGCCGTCCAGCCCGTCACGGCGCCGGGGGAGAGCCATGAGGGCCGAACGGACGCGCTGGAAGGCCCCCGCCTGGCCCAGCTGGAGGCGAACCTCGCGGCCGTCCGCCGCCGGATCGACGCTGCCGTGGCCGCCGCGGGCCGGCAGGCGGCGCCGCCGCGCCTGATCGTCGTCACCAAGTTCCATCCTGCGCTGGACGTCCGGCGGCTGGCGTCGCTGGGGGTCACCGATGTCGGGGAGAACCGGGACCAGGAGGCCGCGGACAAGGCGGCGCAGCTTCAGGACCTTGGCCTGAGCTGGCACTTCATTGGCCAGCTCCAAAGCAAGAAGGCCAAATCCGTGGTGAAGTACGCCGCAGCCGTGCACTCCGTGGACCGGGAAGCCGTGGCCTCGGCCCTGGCCAAGGCGATGGCCGTCGAAGCCGACCGCGCCGGCCGCCCGCCCCTGGACTGTTTCATCCAGGTCAGCCTGGCTGAGGACGAAGGGGCGCACCGCGGCGGCGCGGCGCCCGGCGAAGTCCCCGCGCTGGCCGAACAGGTCGCCGGTGCCGGTGGGCTGAGGCTCGCCGGCGTCATGGCCGTTGCCCCGCTCGGGGCGGACCCGGCGGCTGCCTTCGAAAAGCTGGCGGACATTTCCGGGCGGCTGGCCGAACAATTTCCGTACGCCACGGGGATATCCGCCGGCATGAGCCAGGACCTCGAAGAGGCCGTCCGCTTCGGGGCGACACACCTGCGCATTGGCTCCGATATTCTCGGTCCGCGTCCGGCCCTGCGGTAAGTTCGACATATTGGAAGGTAATGGCGGGGATTCCAAGGCTGTCTAGTCACTAAGCGGCCCGCTTACGGACAAGATTAGGAGTCGACCATGGCTGGCGCTCTGCGCAAGACAATGATCTATCTTGGGCTCGCCGACGGCGACGAACACTACGAGTCTGAGCACCCCACACCGCACAAGGATGAGGACGAATCCATGGAGCAGGACCGCGAGGAACGACGTGCTCCGGCGCCCGTCCGCGAGGTCCCCCGGGAAGAGCCTCACGCCGCTGAAGAGGAATATCGCGCACCTGTGACACCCATCAAGCGAGCGGCATCGAGCCGCGAAGAGACCACCGGACTCCGGCAAATCACGACCATCCATCCGCGGTCGTACAACGACGCCAAGCTCATCGGCGAAAGCTTCCGCGACGGMATTCCCGTCATCATGAACGTCACCGACATGGGCGAGGCTGACGCCAAGCGCCTCGTGGACTTCTCCGCCGGTCTTGTTTTCGGCCTCCGCGGCAGCATCGAACGGGTGACGAACAAGGTCTTCCTGCTCTCGCCGTCGTACGTCGAAGTCATCGGCGATGACAAGAAGGTCAGCGAGACGCAGGCAAGTTTCTTCAACCAGAGCTAGGCCCGAATATTCGGTACTGATGCCAGGCGGGACACCTGCCTGGCATCCGTGCGGAATTATCCGTGTTGAAATAGAAGTGACACTTTCCTTAGGACACTTCGGTATCCGGAATGAACATGGAGATATGAGTTAGCTCATGGGAATTGTTTTGGGGCTCGTCTATATCGTTCTGTTGCTTTTTTTCGTGGCATTGATCATCCGCCTGGTCTACGACTGGGTGCAGATGTTTGCCCGAAGCTGGCGGCCGCGCGGTTTGGCACTCGTGACAGCCCATGCTGTGTATTCGGTCACGGACAAGCCCCTCAAGCTGCTCCGCCGGCTCATCCCGCCGCTGCGGCTGGGCGGAATGTCGCTGGACATCGGCTTCCTGCTGCTGTTCGTGGCCGTGAGCGTGGCGATGTGGGTCGTCAAGGGCCTGGTGTACGCCCAGCCGATCGCAGCATAGGCCGCAGCCGCAGCCGGGCAGCGACCTGCCCGGGCCCAGGCCCAAACCGAAAGAAATCTCCGGTTTGACACTGCGGTGTTGAATTAGAGGAACCAGACCATATTTAGGTACCGTAGTTTTGACGGCCGGAAGGCCTACTGACTAACTAGACCAACGAGGTGACCAGATGGCTTTGACGCCAGAAGACGTTGTCAACAAGCGCTTTCAGCCGACCAAGTTCCGCGAAGGCTACGACCAGGACGAGGTTGACGACTTCCTGGACGAGATCGTCGTCGAACTTCGGCGCCTGAACCAGGAGAACGACGAGCTGCGCAAGAAGCTCGCCGAATCCGGCGCCGGCACGCCTGCCAGCTCCGCAGCCGCCGCACCCGTGGTGGAAAAGGTCCCGGCACCCGTCAAGGCCGAGAAGGAAGACACCGCCAAGGCCGAGGCCGAGGCCAAGGCAAAGGCGGCCGCAGAAGCCGCCAAGAAGAAGGAAGCCGAGCAGGCTGCCAAGGCCGCCCAGGTTGTCGAGCCGGCACGCAGCGCCGCCACCCCGGCGTCGGAGTCCGCCGCCGGCCTGCTCGCCATGGCGCAGCAGATGCACGACAAGCACGTCGCCGACGGCGAGCAGCAGCGGGACAAGATCATCGCTGAAGCCCAGATCGAGGCCAGCAGCCTCGTCAACGATGCGCAGGAAAAGTCCCGCAAGATCCTCGGTGCCCTCGAGCAGCAGCGCTCCGTCCTGGAACGCAAGGTCGAGCAGCTTCGCGGCTTCGAGCGCGACTACCGCTCACGCCTGAAGGCCTACATCGAAGGCCAGCTCCGCGACCTGGACGCCCGCGGCTCCGTCGCGGCCCCCGAGGTTGGCGAAGCCAGCTAGGGCAAAAAGCAAGTATTCTGAAAGCCGGTGGCTGAGGATTCCTCGGCCGCCGGCTTTTCCCTTTTCCCGCAACGTGCCGGCACCGGCCCAGGTGCCCGGCGCTTGCCGGTACCTGAACCCGGTCCCCGCACTGGCTCCCGATCGAAAGCCCTATGACTGACGCACCATCACCAGACGCCATGCAGCCCGTCGAGGCGGCACAGCCCGTGCGCGCCCGTCCGCGGCGGGCAAAGCTGTTTGTCCTGTTCGCTGCCTTCGCGGTCTTCGCTTACGTGTTCGACCAGCTCACCAAGCTCTGGGTCACGACTACCATGACCGAGGGTGAGCGGATCCCCGTGCTTCCCCCGCTGCTGCACTGGTTCTACATCCGCAACTCGGGGGCGGCGTTCTCGATCGGCGAGAACGTCACCTGGGTGTTCACGATCATCATGGCGGCCGTGTCTGTCGCGATCCTGCTGCAGCTGCGCAAGCTCGGCTCGCTCTGGTGGGCCCTGGCGCTGGGGCTGCTGCTCGGCGGCGCACTCGGCAACCTGACGGACCGGCTGTTTCGCGAGCCGTCCTTCGCGATGGGCCATGTGGTGGACTTCATCCAGCTGCCAAACTTCGCGATCTTCAACATCGCCGACTCCGCCGTCGTCTCCGCCGTCGTGATCATCTGCCTGCTCACGCTCCGCGGAATCTCCCTGGACGGCTCACGCCACACGAAGGATACGGTGGCTAACGATGTCTGAGACTGCCTCAGGAAACGCCGCTGACATGGCGGCCGACATGGCCAGCGAAGCCGGCACCGCACCCGCCGGGCACCACCGCTTCACCGTCACGGAGGACCTCGCCGGTTCCCGCGTGGACGCCGGATTGGCCAGGCTGATGGACATCTCCCGCTCCCAGGCTGCCGTCCTGATCGCCGAAGGCAACGTCACCAGCAACGCAGGGAAGGTCGGGAAGTCCCTCAAACTCACCCTGGGCACCGTGCTCGCGGTCGTGGTGCCGGACCGCAGGGACCCCCTGGAAATCGTGGAGGAAGTAGTGGACGACCTGTTGATCCTGCTGGACGATGACGAATTTGTGGTCATCGACAAACCGGTCGGTGTGGCCGCGCACCCCTCGCCCGGCTGGGTGGGGCCCACGGTGGTGGGTGGCCTCGCCGGGCTCGGCTACCGGATTTCGACGTCGGGCGCCCCGGAGCGCGCCGGCATCGTCCACCGGCTCGACGTCGGCACTTCCGGTGTCATGGTGGTGGCCAAGACCGAAAATGCCTACACCGTGCTCAAGCGCGCCTTCAAGGAGCGCACCGTGGACAAGGTCTACCACGCCGTCGTCCAGGGCCTTCCCGATCCGCTGGCGGGCACCATCGACGCGCCCATCGGCCGGCACCCGGGCCATGACTGGCGGTTCGCCGTGACAGAGGACGGCCGTGATTCGGTGACGCACTATGAGGTCCTGGAAGCTTTCGGGAAAGCCTCACTTGTGGAGGTACACCTCGAGACGGGCCGCACCCACCAGATCCGCGTGCATTTCTCGGCCCTGCGCCACCCCTGCGCCGGTGACCTCACCTACGGTGCGGACCCGCGGCTGGCTGCCACCCTCGGGCTGACCCGGCAGTGGCTGCACGCCCGGGAACTGTCCTTCGACCACCCGCGGACCGGGGAGCGGGTGACCGTCGCCAGCGAGTACCCGCAGGACCTGCAGTACGCGCTGACGGTCCTGGAGTCCGGAAACGCCTGAGCCGCACGGCACGGGCCGCCTGAATCCACGGGGTTCTGGCGGGCCGCCCGTTGCCGCCGTT
The DNA here is from genome assembly GCF_056406555.1 of Arthrobacter sp. P1_B4. Lineage (NCBI taxonomy): Bacteria > Bacillati > Actinomycetota > Actinomycetes > Micrococcales > Micrococcaceae > Arthrobacter > Arthrobacter sp. P1_B4. The sequence goes on along the minus strand of NZ_JBFTZW010000086.1, from coordinate 7,019 downwards.
CCGTCCCGACCGCCGTGGCTGCACGCCGCCGTCGTGGCACGGCACTAGAATGGTGCGGTGACTTCCAGCAACGACTCGTTTGTCCATCTCCACAACCACACCGAGTACTCGATGCTGGACGGTGCCGCCCGGCTCGGTGAGCTGTTCGACGAAACCGAACGGCTCGGCATGCCGGCCCTCGCCACGACCGACCACGGCTACCTGTTCGGCGCCTTCGACTTCTGGAAGCGCGCAACAGACCAGGGCATCAGGCCCATCATCGGCGTCGAAGCCTATGTGACTCCCGGGACCGCCCGCACGGACAAGACCCGTGTGCGCTGGGGCGAGGAGCACCAGCGCAAGGACGACATTTCCGGCGGCGGCTCGTACACGCACATGACCCTCCTCAGCTACAACAACGTGGGCATGCGGAACCTTTTCCGGGCCTCCTCGATCGCCTCGCTGGACTCGGTCTTCGGCAAATGGCCCCGGCTGGACCGCGAGCTGCTGAACACCTACTCGGAAGGGCTCATCGCCACCACCGGGTGCCCGTCCGGCGAGGTCCAGACCCGGCTGCGGCTCGGCCAGTACCGCGAAGCCGTGGAGGCCGCGGCGGAGTTCCGCGACATCTTCGGGGCCGAGAACTACTTCTGTGAGCTCATGGACCACGGCCTGGACATCGAGCGGCGCGTCACCGGTGACCTGCTGCGCCTGGCCAAAGACCTGAATCTGCCGCTGGTGGCCACCAACGACCTGCACTACACGCACGAGCACGACGCCAAGGCGCATGAGGCCCTCCTGGCCATCCAGTCCGGTTCCACCCTCCTGGAGCCGACCTACGACAACGGCGGCTCGCGCTTCGCCTTCTCCGGCAGCGGCTACTACCTGAAGTCACCGCAGGAAATGCGCGAACTGTTCCGCGACCACCCCGAGGCGTGCGACAACACGCTCCTGATCGCCGAACGCTGCGAAGTTTCCTTCAACACCGGCGCCAACTACATGCCCCGGTTCCCCTGCCCGGAGGGGGAGGACGAAACGTCCTGGCTTGTCAAGGAGGTCGACAAGGGACTCCGCTACCGCTATCCCCAGGGCATCCCGGACAAGGTCCGCAAGCAGGCGGACTATGAACTCGAAGTCATCACCTCGATGGGCTTCCCGGGCTACTTCCTCGTCGTCGCCGACTTCATCAACTGGGCCAAGAACAACGGCATCCGGGTCGGTCCCGGGCGTGGCTCCGGTGCCGGCTCCATGGTGGCCTACGCCATGCGCATCACCGACCTGGACCCGCTGCACCACGGCCTGATCTTCGAGCGCTTCCTCAACCCGGACCGCGTCTCCATGCCTGACTTCGACGTCGACTTCGATGACCGGYGCCGCTCCGAAGTGATCGACTACGTCACGCGCAAATATGGCGACGAGCGCGTGGCGATGATCGTCACCTACGGCACCATCAAGACCAAGCAGGCCCTCAAGGACTCTTCCCGTGTGCTGGGCTACCCGTTCAGCATGGGCGAGCAGCTGACCAAGGCGCTGCCGCCGGCGGTCATGGCCAAGGACATCCCGCTGGCCGACATTCAGAACCCCCAGTCCAAGCGCTACAGCGAGGCCGGCGACTTCCGCCAGCTCATCAGCACTGACCCGGAGGCCGCCAAGGTCTTCGAGACGGCGCTGGGCATCGAGGGCCTGAAGCGGCAATGGGGCGTGCACGCCGCCGGCGTCATCATGTCCTCGGACCCCATCATCGACGTGATCCCGATCATGCGCCGCTTCCAGGACGGCCAGGTCATCACCCAGTTCGACTACCCGACGTCCGAGGGCCTCGGCCTGATCAAGATGGACTTCCTCGGGCTGCGAAACCTGACGATCATTTCCGATGCCCTGGAAAACATCAAAATGAACCGCGGCATCGACCTCGACCTTGAAACCCTTGAGCTCGATGACGTGGCGTCCTACGAGCTGCTGGCCCGCGGAGACACGCTGGGCGTCTTCCAGCTCGACGGCGGCCCCATGCGGTCCCTGCTCAAGCTGATGAAGCCTGACAACTTCGAAGACATCTCCGCCGTACTGGCCCTCTACCGGCCCGGACCCATGGGTGCCAACGCGCACACCGACTACGCGCTGCGCAAGAACAAGATCCAGGAAGTCATCCCGATCCACCCGGAGCTCGAGGAACCGCTGTCCGAAATCCTCGGCGGGACCTACGGGCTGATCGTGTACCAGGAGCAGGTCATGGCCGTGGCGCAGAAGCTCGCCGGCTACACCCTGGGCCAGGCCGATATCCTGCGCCGCGCCATGGGCAAGAAGAAGAAATCCGAGCTGGACAAGCAGTTCGCCGGCTTCTCCCAGGGCATGCAGGACAACGGCTATTCCATGGCCGCGGTCAAGACCCTCTGGGACATCCTGCTGCCGTTCTCCGACTACGCCTTCAACAAGGCGCACTCGGCCGCCTACGGCGTGATCTCCTACTGGACCGCGTACCTGAAGGCGCACTACGCGCCGGAGTACATGGCTGCCCTGCTGACCTCGGTGGGCGATGACAAGGACAAGTCGGCGATCTACCTCAACGAATGCCGGCGTATGGGCATCACGGTGCTGCCGCCCGACGTCAACGAGTCAGCCCTCAACTTCACCCCGGTGGGCACCGACATCCGCTTCGGCATGGGCGCCATCCGCAACGTCGGCGTGAACGCCGTCGAAGCCATGGTGGCGGCGCGCGAAAAAGAAGGCGCCTACACCTCCTTCAAGGACTACCTCCTGAAGGTCCCGGCAGTGGTCTGCAACAAGCGCACCATCGAATCCCTGATCAAGGCCGGTGCCTTCGACTCGCTCGGCCACCCCCGGCGGGCCCTGGCCATGATCCATGAAGAAGCGATCGACTCCGTCATCACCCTCAAGCGCAACGAGGCGATCGGCCAGTTCGACCTCTTCGCCGGCTTTGAGGACCAGGAGCCCGAGGCCTCGCTCAGCACCGAGATCCCGGACCTGCCGGAATGGGAGAAGAAGGACAAACTGGCGTTCGAGCGCGACATGCTCGGCCTTTACGTCTCCGACCACCCGCTGCAGGGACTGGAAGGGCTCCTGAGCCAGCACGCCGACAGGTCGATCACCTCGATCATCGCCGAAGACGGCCCGCCGGACGGCTCGATCGTGACCATCGCCGGCATGATCACCTCGCTCAGCCGACGGATCGCCAAGGCAAGCGGCAACGCCTATGCCCGGGCCGAAATCGAGGACCTCGCCGGTTCCATGGAGGTCATGTTCTTCGGCCAGGTTTACGGCCCCATCGCCTCGGTGCTCGCGGAGGACCTGATCGTGGTGGTCAAGGGCCGGCTGCAGCGGCGCGACGACGGCGCCGTCACCTTGAACTGCATGGAACTCTCCGTGCCGGACCTCAGCGACAGCCAGAACGGGCCAGTGGTGATCACCATGGCCACGCACAAGGCCACCGAGGCCGTGGTCACTGAGCTGGGCGACGTGCTGCGCACGCACCGCGGAAATTCGGAGGTCCGCCTGCACCTGCAGGGCGACACCCGGGTGGAGGTCATGGGCCTGCCGGTGCACCTGCGCGTCAACCCGAGCCCGTCACTGTTCGGCGACTTGAAGGTGCTGCTTGGCCCGACGTGCCTGGATAACTAGGACGGACCACCAGCCCCGGGCACTGGAACGGCCGGCCGGCCGGAGGCTAGATCTCGTAGTCGAGCGGAACGGGCTGGCTGTAGGCACCGGAGTGGTAGAGCAGGGGAACACCGTCGTCGCCGACCTGGCCCTCCACCACCTCGACCACCACGACCGCGTTGTTCTCGAAGGAGAGCCGCATCTGGACCTTGCCGATCAGCCAGCCGCTGACTCCCTTGAGCACGGGCACCTCGTGGGGTCCGAGCTCCCAGTGGTCGCCGTCGAACCGGTTGCCGGCCCGGGCGAAACGGTCGGCGAGCTCCTGGTTTTCCAGCCCGAGCATGTGCACGCCAATGTAGGTCGTGTTCGCCACGGCCGGCCACGAGCTGGAGGTCCTGGCCATGTTGAACGTAAAGCGCGGCGGCTTGGCGGACAGAGAGGCCACTGAGGTCGCCGTGAATCCGAACGGGACGCCGTTGTGGTTGGCCGTGATGATGGCCACGCCCGCCGCGTGCCGGCGGAACATTTCCCTGAATGTTCCCTCGAAACTACCTTCATCTGTGGCCACTGCGATCCAACTCCCTGCTGCACGTGCGTGTCGTACTTCTACTCTGCCAGCGTATTGCGCAGGGGAATCGAGTGCGGCATTTTCTTTACGTCTCCCGTCATGTGCTGCCGGCCGGCGTCATGCGCCGGGGGAATCCTTGTTACGGTTTGTTGCATGACACAGTCCGCAGTAGACGGCCCCGTCCACCACGCCGGGGAACCCGCACAGCCCGGGCGGCGTCCCGAGGGGCAGCCCGGGTCCGGGGGGACATGGCGGAAGGCCGCGGTCATCGCGGCCGCCGGCATCCCGGTGGGGCTGCTTTGGTGGCTTCTGGCGCCGTCGGGCCTGAATCTCCTGACCGGAAACCCGGATCTCGCCGCCGGCACCAACACCGCCACCTGGCTGCCCCGGGACCTTGTGCTGGCGGGGCTGTGCCTGCTCACAGGGTGCATTGCCGGGTCGTTCGTCGCCGGCAACAAGCACCAGCAGCCCGGCCCCGGCACCGTTGTCCTCGTGGTCCTCGCCGGCGCTGCCGGTGCGCTCATCGCGTGGGGAACCGGTGTGCTCAGCGCCCAATGGTGGGGAGCGCCGGCGGATACTTCGGCCAGCGCCAGCGTCGCCTTCTCCCTGCGCTCCTATGTGGTCCTCGCCATCTGGCCGGCAGCGATCGCCCTGGCCATCTTCCTGAACAGCCTCTTCCCGGGCAACGGCGGCAAACCCCGCCGCCGCGGGGCACGTAAAATGATCGGGTGAGCCTAACTCCTGACAGCCCCGTGACCCCGATGACCGCCGCCCTTAACTTCCGCACGGTGGACGTGCGCGGTGCGCACCTGTCTCTCGCCGGACTCCGCGCCGCCGTGCCCCGGGCACAGTCCGGGACGATGGCCGACGCCGAGGGCAAGGTCCTGGATATCATCTCCGCCGTCCGCGCGCGGGGCTTCGGCGCACTGCGGGAGCTGGCACTGGCTTTCGACGGCGTCGAGCAGACGCATCCCCGCGTCCCGGCCGAGGCGCTGCGTGCAGCCCTCGAGAACCTGGATCCCGCCGTCCGCGCGGCCCTGGAGGAGTCCATCAAGCGGGCCCGCGCCTTCGCCGACGCCCAGCGCCCGGCGAACATCGACGTCGAACTCGGAGAGGGCGCCGTCGTCAGCCAGAACTGGGTGCCGGTGGCGCGCGTGGGGCTCTATGTCCCCGGCGGCCTGGCCGTCTACCCGTCCTCGGTGATCATGAACGTGGTCCCGGCCCTGGCCGCCGGCGTCGAATCGATCGCCCTGGCTTCGCCGCCGCAAAAGAACTTCGGCGGCCTCCCGCACCCCACGATCCTGGCTGCGGCCTGCCTGCTGGGCATCGAGGAGGTCTACGCGATCGGCGGGGCGCAGGCCATTGCGGCCTTCGCCTACGGCATCCCGGCCGACGCGTCCGACGGCGGCCACCTCCCCGGGATCGACCCCGTGGATGTCGTCACCGGTCCGGGCAATATCTTCGTGGCCACCGCCAAGCGCCTGGTCAAAGGCGTTGTCGGGATCGATTCCGAGGCCGGCACCACGGAGATCGCTATCCTCGCGGACGCCACCGCCAGTCCGGCGCTCGTGGCCGCGGACCTTATCAGCCAGGCCGAGCACGACCCCAAGGCTGCATCGGTGCTGTTCACCGACTCCGAGGCCCTCGCCGCCGAGGTCCGCGTGGAGCTTGAGCGGCAGGCCGCTGCCACCAAGCACTCCAGCCGCGTCCGCGAGGCACTCTCGGGCCCGCAGTCCGGGGTGGTGCTGGTCGAGGACCTGGAGCAGGGCATCGCCGCCTGCGACGCTTACGCCGCGGAACACCTTGAAATCATGACCGCCGACGCCGCCCGGGTGGCCGGCCGGATCCGCAGCGCCGGTGCGATCTTCGTGGGGGACTACAGCCCCGTGAGCCTGGGGGACTATTGCGCCGGCTCCAACCACGTGCTGCCCACCAGCGGCACCGCGGCCTTCTCCTCCGGACTGAACGTGACCACGTTCCTGCGCGCCATCCAGGTCATCAACTACACCCGCTCCGCGTTGGAGCAGGTCAGCGGCCACATCGTCAGCCTCTCCGGCGCGGAGGACCTGCCGGCGCACGGCGAGGCCGTCACGGTGCGGTTCGCCGCCCGGTAGTTCAGGACCCAGACCACTACATGTAGTAATTACAGGCTTGTTATTCAGCTACATCTAGTCGTAAACTGAGGTCACAGCGGATTGCGACAGGGGAGGAACCGACATGTATTGCCCGTTCTGCCGGAACCCTGATTCGCGGGTCGTGGACAGCCGGATCGCCGACGACGGCTCCGCCATCCGGCGCCGCCGGCAGTGCCCCGAATGCGGCCGCCGGTTCACCACCGTGGAAACCACAAGCCTGACCGTCATCAAGCGCTCCGGGGTCGGCGAGCCGTTCAGCCGCAGCAAGGTCATCAACGGCGTGCGCAAGGCCTGCCAGGGCCGCCCGGTCACCGAAGACGACCTCGCCCTGCTGGCGCAGGAAGTCGAGGAGGCGATCCGGGGCTCCGGCGCCGCCGAAATCGAGGCCCACGAAGTCGGGCTGGCGATCCTGGAGCCGCTGCAGCGTCTCGACGAGGTCGCCTACCTGCGGTTCGCCAGCGTCTACCAGGCCTTCGAATCCCTGGAGGACTTCGAATCGGCGATTTCCCTGCTTCGCCATGAGGCAGAGACCAAGGGCAGGGACGGCAAGAGCCCGGACAAGCGGCCGCTGCAGGCGCCGTCGTAAATGTCCTGATTGTCCTGGCGACTGCATCCCAGGATCCACCACAGACTCCGGTGGTGGCAGCGGAGGGGAAGCCGCAGCCACCACCGGCTCCACCTCACCGCTCCACAAAGAAACTGAGCTTTGTGGAGCGGTGAGG
>NZ_JBFTZW010000085.1:0-12588 GCF_056406555.1 Arthrobacter sp. P1_B4 | reverse complement strand
GGCTGAACTGCACCCGGACCAACAGGCCCTCGTTGTTGACCACGAACGACGGCGAGAGCTCGGTGATGCCGTTGCCGAGCCCGTACACAATCCAGGTTCCCTTGTACTTCTCGATCGGCAGCACCGAATGGCTGTGGTGGCCGTAGATCAGGCTGAACAAGCCGCTGTCCACGAGCGCATGGGCGACGTCGCGCTGCTGGGTGTTGGGCTCGGCTGAGTACTCCTCCCCGGCGTGCATGACCCCCAGCACAATGTCCGCGCCTAAAGCCCTGGCCTTGCGTGCTTTGGAAATCATGGCGCCGGGATCGAGCAGGTCGACCTGCCAGGGCTGCTCGGCGCGCAGCCCGTTGAGGCCGTATGCGGCATCAATGACGGCGATTCTGGCCGCGGCGGTCTGCAGGATCAGGATGCCCTGTGACTCTGCCTCGGTCCGGTACGAGCCCGTGTGCCGGAGTCCGGCGGCGTCGAGGGCGTCCAGGGTGCGGATGAGTCCCGCGGTGCCGCGGTCAACGGTGTGATTGCTGGCCGTCGTGCAGGCCTGATAGCCCACGCCGCGCACGGCGGTGATGATCTGCGGCGGAACGTTGAAGGAGGGATACCCGGAGAAGGGTCCGTCCGGGCCGGCCACCGGGGTCTCCAGGTGGCAGATCGCCACGTCGCTCTGCGCGATGTAGCGCCGCTGGCCCTCCAGCAGCGGCGCGAAGTCCAGCCCCGCGGCGCTGGCGGCGCGGGCGTCCTCGCGGGCCTGCTGCCAGAGCTGGGGATGGACCAGCATGTCCCCGGTGACCAGGACGGAGGTGCACCGGGCGGCCGCACAGCCTGGACCCTTCCCGGGCGTCGGCGTCGGTGTCGGTGTCGGTGTGGGCGTCGGGGTGCCCGACGGCGGCTGGGCAACGTCGGATGTTCCGCCGGTACCGCCGGCCGTGGGACCCGGGGGGTTATCCGGCCCGGCGAGGAGTCCGCAGGATGCCAGCAACGACGCGAGAACAACGGCCGTTGCTGCGGTCAGGATCCGGCCCCGCGGCCCCGCGGTCGTGTTCTCCATGCCGCTCATCCTATGGTGGGCGGCATCACAACACACGGAGGCGATCGTTGAGAAGCGGCTGCCTGCATGAAAGAGTCATTTCATGACCAATCCCCTCCTGAGCCCCAGCACTCTGCCCTATGGACTGCCGCCGTTTGCGGATATCGACGACGCGCACTACGCCGAGGCCGTCGAGGCCGGCCTGGCCGAGCACCTTGCCGAAATCCAGGCCATCGTGGACACCCCGGCGGCCCCGACCTTCGAAAACACGGCCCTCGCCATGGAACGCTCCGGCCGGCTCCTGGACCGGGCCGCCGCGTCCTTTTTCACGCTGGTGTCCGCGGACGCCTCGGACACCATCCGGGACCTCGAGACCCGCCTGTCCCCGCTCTTCGCCGCCCACCAGGACGCCGTCTACCTCAACCGCGGGCTTTACGAGCGCTTCGCGGCGCTGGACGCAGCAGTCCTGGACGCGGAATCCGCCCGGCTCGTGGAGGAATACCTCAAGGAGTTCCGGGCCTCCGGCATCCAGCTCGACGACGCCGGCCAGGAGCGCCTCAAGGAGGTCAACGCCGAGCTGTCCCGGCTCGGCACCGAGTTCGGCCAGCGCGTCAAGGAGGGCATGAAGTCCGCTGCCCTGCTGCTGGATGACGCCGCCGACCTCGCGGGCCTGCCCGCCGACGACGTCGCCAGCGCCGCCGAGGCCGCCCGGACCGCCGGGCACGAGGGAAAGTTCCTGCTGACCCTGATCCAGCCGAGCAACCAGCCTGCCATGGCCGCGCTGGCGAACCGGGAGATCCGCCGTCGCCTCTACGAGGCCTCCATCGGCCGCGGCAGCGACGGCGGCAGCTTCGATGTGCTCGACCTGGTCAAGGACATGGTCCGGCTCCGCGCCGAGAAGGCCAGCCTTCTCGGGTTCGCGAACTTCGCCGAACTCAGCGTGGACCGGCAGACGGCACCGGACTTCCAGGCCGTTCAGGCAATGATGAGCCGGCTGGCCCCGGCCGCCGTCCGCAATGCCGACGCAGAGGCCGAGGCGCTGGCCGAGGCCGCCGGCCACCCCCTCGAGGCCTGGGACTGGGCGTATTACTCGGCCAAGGTCAAGCGGGAGCGGTATGCCGTTGACGAACAGGCCCTGCGCCCGTACTTCGAGCTGGACCGGGTTTTGAATGATGGTGTGTTCTTCGCGGCGAACGCCCTGTACGGCGTCACCTTCCACGAACGCGCCGACCTCGCCGGCTACCACCCGGACGTGCGCGTCTGGGAGGTGAAGAATTCCGACGGCACGGACCTGGGCCTTTTCCTCGGCGATTACTACACGCGGGAGACGAAGCGCGGGGGCGCGTGGATGAATTCCCTCGTGGAGCAGTCAGGGCTCTTGAACACCCGACCCGTGGTGATCAACAACCTCAACATCTCCAAGCCGCCAGCCGGCGAGCCCACCCTACTGACGCTGGACGAGCTCCGCACCACCTTCCACGAGTTCGGCCACGCCCTGCACGGCCTGTTTTCCGCCGTCACCTATCCTCGGTTTTCCGGCACGAACGTACCGCGGGACTTTGTGGAATACCCTTCGCAGGTCAACGAAATGTGGATCATGTGGCCCGAGGTCCTGGCCAACTATGCCCGGCACCACGCCACCGGTGAGCCCCTGCCGCAGGAGACCGTGGACAAGCTCAACGCCGCCCAGCTCTGGGGCGAAGGCTTCGGCACCACGGAATACCTCGGCGCTGCCCTGCTGGACCTGGCGTGGCATGTCCTGGACGGCTCCGACATCCCGGATGACGCCGTCGAGTTTGAAGCGAAGGCGCTGGCCGCGGCCGGCGTGGCGCACAGCCTGATCCCGCCCCGCTACCGGACCGGCTACTTCCAGCACATCTTCGCGGGAGGCTGGTATGCCGCCGGCTACTACTCCTACATCTGGAGCGAGGTCCTGGACGCTGACACCGTGGAATGGTTCAAGCAAAACGGCGGCCTCAGCCGCGCCAACGGCAATTTCTTCCGCGCCGAATTGCTTTCCCGCGGCAACAGCCGGGACCCGCTGGAGTCCTTCCGCGCATTCCGCGGCCGGGACTCGGATCTCGCGCCGCTGCTGAAGCGCCGCGGCCTCGACTGATTCTTCACACAAAAAAGCGACGGCGGCCGGCCACCTAAGGAGGTGACCGGCCGCCGTCGTACTTAATACTTCGGCGACAATTGCGCCCGACTCTCTTGGCTTAATAAGAGAGACTGCAGAGGCTCCATGGACTAGGCGCCTTGGCGCCGAGCCTGTGGAGAAGCAGTCGAACGTTACCAGCCGCGCTCGGCGAGGCGGTGCGGCTGCGGGATTTCGTCGACGTTGATGCCGACCATGGCCTCGCCCAGGCCGCGGGAGGCCTTGGCGATCTCGTCCGGGTCGTCGTAGAASGTGGTGGCCTTCACGACGGCGGCGGCMCGCTGGGCCGGGTTGCCGGACTTGAAGATGCCGGAGCCGACAAACACGCCGTCGGCGCCGAGCTGCATCATCATCGCGGCGTCGGCCGGGGTGGCGATGCCGCCGGCGGTGAACAGCACCACCGGGAGCTTGCCGGTCGCGGCAACTTCCTTGACCAGTTCGTACGGGGCCTGCAGCTCCTTGGCCGCGACGTAGAGCTCGTCCTCGGCCATGCCGGCGAGCTTCTTGATCTCGGCRCGGATCTGGCGCATGTGCGTGGTGGCGTTGGAGACGTCCCCGGTGCCGGCCTCGCCCTTGGACCGGATCATCGCCGCGCCCTCGTTGATSCGGCGCAGSGCCTCGCCCAGGTTGGTCGCACCGCAGACGAACGGAACGGTGAAGTTCCACTTGTCGATGTGGTTGGTGTAGTCCGCCGGGGTCAGGACCTCGGACTCGTCRATGTAGTCCACGCCSARRGACTGCAGSACCTGCGCCTCGACGAAGTGCCCGATCCKGGCCTTGGCCATSACGGGCACSGACACGGCCGCRATGATCTTGTCGATCATGTCGGGATCGGACATGCGGGACACGCCGCCCTGGGCGCGGATATCGGCCGGAACGCGTTCCAGCGCCATCACGGCCACGGCACCGGCGTCTTCGGCGATGCGGGCCTGCTCGGCGTTGACGACGTCCATGATGACGCCGCCCTTGAGCATCTCAGCCATGCCGCGCTTGACGCGGCTGCTGCCCGTGACGTTCTTCGCGGACGCGCCGGCTTCGCTGCTTACATCAGGTGTAGACACAAAAACCCCTATGGGTAGATAGATGACCTCGCCGGGGCACGGACGGCACGTTCAAGCCGTGTCTCGCACACACCGGATTACCGGATCCATTGGCCGGTAAAGCTAATACTATCCCCCGGCCGGGGCGCGGCAGAATTCGGGTTACAGCAGTCGAATCTCGCGCGGGGACTGGGATTCGGCGCGGCCGCCGGGGTGCCGTGTGGCGCCGTCAGGCGGGACGTTCCGTGGCGGTACCTTCGGGTTCCGCCAGCGACTGGCGGTGCACTGTCACGATGCGCTGGATCACCGTCACCAGGCTCGCTGTCGCGAGCAGGCACAGCGTCACGAAGAGCACCACCGGGGTCAGGCCCAGTCCGGTGAGCCCCGTGACCACCAGCACGGACACGAGGCGCTCGGCGCGCTCGGCGATGCCCACGTTGGCGTGGAAGCCCAGGGCCTCGGCCTTGGCCCGCGCATAGGAGACCACCATGCCGAGCACCAGGCAGAGAATGGCGGCGACGGCGATGGCCGGGTTGGCGCCGCCTGTGAAGAACCAGACGGCGACGCCGGCGAACAGGGCGCCGTCGGCCACGCGGTCAAGGGTGGAGTCCAGGAAATTGCCCCACCGGCCGCCGCGCTGCTGCATCCGGGCCATGATGCCGTCAATGACGTCGGAGAAAATGAACGCCGTGATGAACACGGTCCCCCAGAAGAGCTGCCCGAGCGGGTAGAACACGAGAGCGCCGATCACGACGCCGAGCGTGCCGACCACGGTCACTGCGTCGGGAGAGACCCCGATCCTCAGCAGCCAGCGGGCAACCGGGGAAAACAGGGCGGTGAAGAAGCCCCGGGCGTGCCTGTTAAGCATCCTTCTCCCCGGCTGTGTGCTGCGGCGCGGGCATTTCCTGCGGCCATGCGTCGGCGACCTGCTGACGGACCTCACCGAGGGTCTGCGTGACCGCCTTGGTCTGGGCAATGATGGGGAAGAAATTTCCGTCACCGCCCCAGCGCGGCACCACGTGCTGGTGCAGGTGGCCGGCGATGCCCGCCCCGCCGGTGACGCCCTGGTTCATGCCCAGGTTGAAACCGGAAGGGTTGGCGACTTTGCGCAGCACCCGCATGGCCGTCTGGGTCAGTTCGGCAAATTCCGCCGTTTCCTCGACTGTGAGGTCCGTGTAGTCCGGGATGTGCCGGTATGGGCAGACCAGCAGGTGGCCCGGGTTGTACGGAAAGAGGTTCAGCACAACGTAGCTCGTCCTTCCCCGGTAGACGATCAGGGAGTCCTCATCGCCCCGCTCGGGCGCGGCGCAGAACGGGCAGTCGTCCGGGTTCTTGAACTGGTGCTGGCCGCCCTTGATGTACGCCATCCGGTGCGGGGTCCACAGGCGCTGGAAAGCGTCCGGGACCCCGGCCAGGCTGAAGTCGTCCGTCACGGCGTGGTCGCCCGGATACTCCGGCCCGGCCCCTGTGGTTTCCTGCACGCGCTGCCCTTCCGTCTTCCTAGCTGGTCCGGTTTCGGACAGCGTCGACGATCCGCTGCACGGCCTCGGACACGGGCACGCCGTTGTCCTGGCTGCCGTCGCGGAAGCGGAAGGACACGGCACCGGCCTCGGCGTCGTCCCCGCCGGCGATCAGCACGAACGGGATCTTGTCCTTGCTGGCCGTGCGGATCTTCTTCGGGAAACGGTCCGAGGAGATGTCCACCTCGGCGCGGATACCGGCCGCCTTGAGCTGGTCCACGACGTCGAACATGTAGTCGTTGAATGCCTCCGCCACCGGGATGCCCACCACCTGGACCGGTGCCAGCCAGGCGGGGAAGGCACCGGCGTAGTGCTCGGTGAGCACGCCCATGAAGCGCTCCACCGAGCCGAACAGGGCGCGGTGGATCATCACGGGCCGCTGCCGGGTGCCGTCGGCGGCCTGGAACTCGAGTTCGAACCTCTCGGGAAGGTTGAAGTCCAGCTGGATGGTGGACATCTGCCAGGTCCGGCCGAGCGCATCCTTGGCCTGGACGGAAATCTTGGGGCCGTAGAATGCGGCTCCGCCCGGATCCGGGATGAGCTCGAGCCCGGAGGCTTCGGCCACCTCGGCGAGGGTGCGGGTGGCTTCGTCCCATGTGGCGTCGTCGCCGACAAACTTGTCCTCGTTCTTGGTGGAAAGCTCGAGGTAGAAGTCGTCCAGGCCGTAGTCCTTGAGCAGGCCCAGGACGAAGTTCAGCGTGCTGGTGAGCTCATCCTTCATCTGCTCGCGGGTGCAGTAAATGTGGGCGTCGTCCTGGGTCATGCCCCGGACGCGGGTCAGGCCGTGCACCACGCCGGACTTCTCGTAGCGGTAGACCGAGCCGAACTCGAAGAGCCGCAGCGGCAGTTCGCGGTAGGAGCGGCCGCGGGACCGGAAGATCAAGTTGTGCATGGGGCAGTTCATCGGCTTGAGGTAGTAGTCCTGGCCGGGCTTGCGCACGGTGCCGTCCTCGTTCAGTTCCGCGTCGATGTGCATCGCCGGGAACATGCCCTCGCGGTACCAGTCCAGGTGGCCGGAGACCTCGTAGAGATGGCCCTTGGTGATGTGCGGGGTGTAGACGAAGTCGTAGCCGGCATCGACGTGGCGCTGGCGGGAGTAGTCCTCCATGGCCTTGCGGATAATGCCGCCCTTGGGGTGGAAGACCGGCAGACCGGAGCCGAGCTCGTCCGGGAAGGAGAACAGGTCCAGTTCCGCGCCGAGCTTGCGGTGGTCGCGGCGCTCGGCCTCGGCAATGCGCTCCTGGTAGGCCTTGAGCGCGTCCTTGGTGGGCCAGGCGGTGCCGTAGATGCGCTGCAGCTGCTGGTTGTTCTGGTTGCCCAGCCAGTAGGCGGCCGAGGAACGGGTCAGGGCAAAGGCGTTGGAGATCAGCTTGGTGTTCGGCAGGTGCGGGCCGCGGCACAGATCGCACCAGATGCTGTCGCCGCTCTTGCGGTCCACGTTGTCGTAAATGGTGATGTCGCCGGCGCCGACCTCGACGTTGACGCCCTCGCCGGCCTCGGCGGCATCATTCTTCCTGCCCAGCAGTTCGAGCTTGTAGGGCTCGTCCTTCATCGCTTCGCGGGCCTCGTCCTCGGACACCACGCGGCGAACGAACTTCTGGTTCTGGTTGATGATCTTCTGCATCATCTTTTCGAGCTGGCGGAGGTCTTCCGGGGTGAACGGTTCCGCGACGTCGAAGTCGAAGTAGAAGCCGTCCGTGATGTAGGGGCCGATGCCGAGCTTGGCGTCGGGGCGCAGCTGCTGCACGGCCTGGGCCATGACGTGGGCCGTGGAGTGGCGCAGGACGTTGAGCCCGTCCGGGGAATCAATGGTGACGGCCTCGACATTGGCGTCCTCGGGAAGGGGCTGGTCCAGGTCCTTCAACTCGCCGTTAACGCGGGCCACAACGACGTCGCGGCGCTCAAAGAAGAGTTCCGCGCCGGTGGTCCCGGTAGTCACCTTGGTCTCTTCGCCGTCGACGAGAAGGGTGATCTGCTGGGCATCTGACACGGGTGTCTCCTATTCAAAGTTAAGGCTTCGTAGCTTGTGGCGTACGGGGACCACAGCCAGCCTCGTCCATGCTATCGGTTTCTCCAGAGGCCAACCAACGCGCCACGAGCGAGCCGCACCGCCGGCCGGTCAGCCGCCCAGCCCGGTGATGGCGAGGTTCCTGCTGATCCCGTCCAGGGGGCCGGACAGGTAAGGCTCCTGCCGGCCGGCGGCGCCGGGAGCCGATGCCGGGAACGGGAGGGTCTCCGGGCGGCTGAGGTCCCAGGCCATGGAGGCGCTGATGCTGATCCCCCGCGGCCCGGTCCGGCGGGTGGTGCCGCGGATCAGGAGCAGGCGGGTGCCGAACAGCAAGGGTCCGGACTGCTCCTGCGCCTCGTGGAAGAACACCGAATCCACGCAGCCCGTGCCGTCGTCGACGCTGATGAACACCACCCGCCGGCCGCCCCTCATGGGCGGGGTCTGGGTGGCCACCCGGACCCCGGCAACCAGCACTTCCGTGCCGTTGCGCAGTCCCAGCAGCTTGTCCGCGGTGGTGACGCCCAGCCGGTCCAGCAGCGGGCGGTGGCTGGTCATGAGGTGCTCGCTGACGTCCACGGCCATCAGGTCCAGTTCCGCCCGGACGTTATCCACCATGCTGGGTGCGGGCAGTGCCGCCTTGAGGTTCGTCAGCTCCACGTCCCCCAGCGGCAACGCCAGCTGGCCCTCAATGACTTCCACGCCCTTCCTGAGGGGGCGGGCCTGGAGTTTCTGCAGGTGCTGGACCAGGTCCGCCCGGTTGGCGTCTCCCCCGGACGCCCGGTGCAGCGAATCGAAGGCGCCCAGCTGGGCCAGGCGCTGGATGCTGGGCCGGCTGAGCCGCGACCTGGCCCGCAGGTCCGCCAGGGAGTCGTAGGGCTGGCCGGCCACAATCCGTTTCAGCTCGGCGCCGGAGAGCCCGAAGATGCCGTTCAGGCTCAGCCGGATGCCCAGCCTGCCTCGGTCCGGCCCGGATTCCACCCGCTCCACCCGGTACTCGGCCTGGCTCCGGTTGATGTCGAGGGGAAGGATGGGGATCCCCAGCCGGCGGGCCTCGGCCACGAGCAGGCGTTTGGGGTACATTCCGGGGTCGTGTTCCCAGAGCCCGGCGAGGAACGCCTCCGGGTGGTGTGCCTTCAGCCAGGCAGACTGGTAGGTGGGCACGGCGAAGGCGGCTCCGTGGGCCTTGCAGAACCCGAAGCTGCCAAAGGCCTTGAGCGTGCCCCAGACCTTGTCCACCACCTCGGGACTGTAGTTCCGGGCACGCGCCTCCTTCCGGAAGAACTCCTCCACCCTGGCTTCAAGCACGTCATTGCCGAGGGCACGGCGGAATTCGTCGGCCCGCGCCAGCCCGCACCCGGTCATGACGTCGAAGGTCTTGAGGATTTGTTCGTGGAAGACCGTGACCCCGTGGGTCTCTTTCAGGACAGGCTTGAGGTCGGGATGCGGGTAGACCTCGGGAGCGAAGCCGTGCCGGTGCTCCAGGAAGGGCCGGACCATGTCGGATTTCATCGGACCCGGGCGGAACAGCGAGATATCAATGATGAGATCGTTGAATTCCCGGGGGGCCAACTTGCCTATCAGTTCGCGCTGGCCCGGGGATTCGATCTGGAAGCAGCCCAGGGTGTTGGTGCTCCTGATCAGCTCATAGGTGGGCTCGTCATCGAGCGGGACCGCGTTGAGGTCKATGTGCCCGTCCCCTGAGATGTAATCCGGGCCCGTCCCGTCCGGGCCGGGCGGATGCGCGCCGGCGGCCACCACCTCGGCCTTGGAGGGATGCAGACGGATCACTTCCCGGACGGCGAAGGCCATAGCGCTCTGCATCCGGACGCCAAGGACGTCGAGTTTCAGCATGCCCATGGGGTCCATGTCGTGCTTGTCGAACTGGCTCATGGGCAGGCCCAGGCCGCTGGGCTGAACGGGAGTGCGGTCCAGCAGGGTGGCGTCGCCGAGGATGACGCCGCAGGGGTGCATGGAGATATGGCGGGGCAGCCGGTCCAGCCGCTCCGTGAGGTCCACCAGCAGGTCCAGCTGCTGGTTCTCGGAGAAGCCGCGCTGCTCCACCCGGTCCGCGAATTCCTTCAGCTCGGGTTTCTCCACGAGGGCTTCGCGGAAGTGCCGGGCCGAGAACCGCCACAGCTGCTTGGCGATTTCCCCGACCTCGCCGTCGTCCATGCCCAGGGCCAGGCCGGCGTCGCGCACGGCACCGCGAGCGCGGTAACCGTTCTGCATGCTCATCAGCGTGACGCGTTCGGCGCCGAAGCGCTCAAAGATCTTCCGGTAAACGTTGTGCCGTTCGGCGCTTTCGACGTCGATGTCGATGTCCGGCAGGGTGGCACGGTCGCGGGAGAGGAAGCGTTCAAAGATGAGGTCGTGCTGGAGCGGGTTCACCTGGCTGATGTCGATCAGGTAGTTCACCAGGCTGGAGGCGCCCGAACCGCGCGCGGCCGCCCGGACGCCCAGGGCCAGGATCATCCGGGAGACCTCTGCGACGGTCAGGAAGTACGAGGCGAAGCCCAGCGAGTCGATGATCCGGAGCTCGTGCTCCAGCCTGGTCCGCAGCTGCTGTTCCCGCTGCCCGGAAATGCCCGGGAAGCGGCGGCCGATGCCGGCCTCACACCGCAGGGTCAGTTCGGCGAGCGCGTCGCCGTCGATCCCGATCACGGATGCCTCCGGGACCACGGGCTGTTTCCAGCCCATATCAGCTTCCGGATCAATGCGGCAGCGGTCCGCGAGCGCCTCGGTCTGGGCCAGGAGCCGCTTGAGGTCCGCTGTGCCGTAGCCGGCGGCGTGGATGATCTCCTTGCCCAGCTGCAGCATCCGGGCCGCCGATTTGAGCCAGCCCTGCCCGTTGGGCTGCAGCAGCGGGGCGGCGGAGAGCTCGGGGAGGGATTTCAGCGTCCGGGCCGAGTCCAGCACATCGGCGGTGGCCGCGCCGTCCTCAGCCACGTACCTCACGGCGTTGCTCAGCACGGCGGGCACCCCGTGTTCTGCGGCGAGTTTGAGCATGCGCACCGCGTGGGCGGTGCTCAGCGGTTCCCCGGGCGGGCTGAGCTGGGACACAACCTCTGCCGCCAGCGTTCCGGGGGGCATGGCGTCCAGCCAGCGTTTGAACAGGGTGCGGGGCCGCAGGTAGCGCCGGCCGCCCATGGCCCGGCCGACGTCGGAGTCCGGGCCGATCAGCACTGTCAGGACCGGCTTCAGGGTGTCCGGGTGCAGGGTGCGGGAAGCCAGTTCCGCCCGGGTGACGGCCACCGGCACTATTCCCTGCGCCTTGCCCGTAGTGCGGGCGTGGGCGTCGGAGATCAGCCGGCACAGCGCCCGGTAGCCGGCACCGTTGTTGTGTCCGTGCGCCAGCACGACGACGCGTCCCCCGAGCTGGGTGCGGTGGTCGCCGTCGTCGTCAAAGACCGCAAGGTCCACCCCGACGATTGCATCCAGCCCGGCTGCCATGCACGCCTTCAGGTGCTTGACGGTTCCATACAGGCCGTCTCGGTCCGTGCAGGCCAGCGCGGTGGCGCCGTCAGCGGCGGCCGCGGCGGCAAGTTCATCCGGCCAGGAGACGCCATAGTGGGCGCTGAACGCGGTGGAGACGTGCAGGTGGGTAAAGCTCATGCTGATTCGGGCTTCCGGAGGGGCTGGAGGGCGTCGTGGATCTTCAGGAGCCGCCACCGGCCGCTGCCGACATGCCGGGTCAGGTCAAGGGTGAGGGTGGAATCCGCGGCGTGATCCCCGGCCGCACGCACCTGTACCCGCCAGATCTCATGATCCACCAGGCCCGGCCCGCTTCCGAGTGGCGCCCGGCGTTCCTCGGCCCACCACTGGCGGCGTTCGTACCAGCGGACGGGGTCAGCGCAGACCGTGTAGCGCCGGCCGGCCCAGTCGAGGCGCAGGGGCTGGCCGGAGGGCGTGCAGATGACATCCACGGACTCGCTGAAAATACCCACGTTGCCTCCCGACCCAGTCCGGGCTGGAGCCGGCCCAGTCCCCGCTTCGACTTCCTACGTCCATTCCGCTTCCGACGCCTTCTGTTTCAGCGCCCTCTGTTTCAGCGCCTTCTGTTTCACGCCCTTTATTTATTCGAACATATCTTCGAATAAATACAGTCTACGTCGCGGAGCCGACAAAACCCAGATCGGGGGTGGACGGACGATTGCACAGGTAGCAGGATTGAGCCATGAGCTCCCATATCGCACTCCTGAAGCACGTAAAGATCGCCGCCAAGAATTCAACCTTGGTGGCGACCTTCGATATAGACGGAAATATCCCGGGGCAAGGCGCCTACGTGGTGGGCCTGCTGGCAGCCGGGCCGGACTACTCCCATCAGCGCAGACTGGGCATTGAGTTCATGAACGGCGAGGCCGTGTCCTTCTACTACTTCAACCATGACGGCACGGAAGAGAACTTCGACCTCAAAGGCGTGGAACACTCAGGAAACACCATCACGGGAAACTTCCCCATCGCGACTGTGCTTGGCCTGCCCAAGGGCCATCTCATGACGGCCTTCAGCGATTGTGACGGCCGGGACTACCAGGCCAACGTGCCTGTCGAAGAAGCCCTCTAGGCACCTTCTAGGAGCTGGACTTGTACACTTCCAGCTCGAGCGTGATGAAGGCATCGATCATCGCCCGGTAGGTCTTCTCGACAAGCTCGACGTCGATGTCCTTCTTTTCCGCTGTGGCGCGGACGTGTTCGATGACCCGCTCCACACGCCCGGGCGCACGGACCTCGGCGCTGTCCGCCTTGAGGGTCCCGGCGATCCGGATCAGCCGTTCCCGGCGCCCGATCAAGGACACGATCTGCTCGTCCACCTCGTCAACAGCCACCCGCACGGCGGCGAGCTG
>NZ_JBFTZW010000084.1:0-12691 GCF_056406555.1 Arthrobacter sp. P1_B4 | reverse complement strand
ATCCAGGGCGGCCAGCCCCCGCGCGACGAGGTGGACTCAGAAGATCCCATCCAGGTCGCCTTCACGGAGGACGAGACCACGCGCGCCGGCCTCTACAACACTGCCCGCGTCGACGTCGTTGACCCCGACCAGTACGACGCCGTCTACCTCGTGGGCGGCCACGGCACGATGTGGGACTTCCCGGACAGCGAAGGCTTGCAGAATCTGGTGGCCAGCGTCTATAACGCCGGCGGCTTGGTCGGCGCGGTCTGCCACGGACCGGCCGGCCTGCTGAACGTGGAATTGAAGAACGGACTTCGCCTCGTCGAGGGCCGGAAGGTGGCCGCCTTCACCAACGACGAGGAGATTGCCGCAGGGAAAGACAAGGTCATCCCGTTCTTCTTGGCCGACCGGCTTGAGGAACAGGGCGCCACCCACGTCTCCGCTGACGTCTTTGAGGAGAAGGTCGTGGTTGACGACCGGCTGGTGACCGGCCAGAACCCGGCCTCGGCCGCCGGCGTGGCCAAGGAGATGGAGAAGCTCTTCGCAGCGGTCATCCATCAGGAAAAGGCCGAGGAACAGCACGACGCGGAGGCACTGCGCGCCGAAAAGGACGCCGAGAAAGACGCCAAGAAGGCTGCCGCAGAAGCGGAGCACTAACACCAAGATCGCACTGAAACTGGCGGCCACCCCGGCAACGGGGTGGCCGCCTCCGGTATGCGGCAACCGCGAACACAAAACAAGGATCAGTAGCCGTACTTGTTGACCACGACCTGCACAATGTTGGTGTCGTCGTCCCGACCGTAGTCACTGATCGTGATGCGTACGTTCCAGCCGTCAATGACTCCAACACCCCGGCAGTCCAGTCCGCCGGCATTGATCTTCTGTTCCCGTACGCATGGCTTGTACTCCTGGGGCGTCAAACCCACCTGCTGAACGTACCGCTCCAGGTCACCCTCCAGGTACTTCCGGTGAGTGTCCCAACGGTATGCGTACTGGGAGCAAGGTCCATCGAGCGGGATGCACAGCGCACTGCCCACCGGATTCTGTGTTCTCAAGGGTTCCCATCCCGGCTCTGGTTGGAGGCGGTCGGCAATCGTCTTGAGCTCAGCGACGATCTGATCGCTCTTCCACGATGACCAGAGGAAGAGTGCGGTGACAAAGGCAACCGTTACTGCCAGCACACCGAGCCATATTTTGCGGCCTCTGCTCATTCTCGTCCCGCTCCCCACGGCGTACCTCTCTGGTTGTGAGACCTGTAGTCCACCCCGCCACCGCGCTGGGCTGGTCCACCGACCGTCTCGCCTTCGCCACCTACCGCCCCGAGCCGGGTGAATGACCGTCCTGCCGAGCGGTGGCCGGCAGCGCCTACGGACCTAACTGGCGCGGCGATAGCGGATGTGCGTGGCCAGCGGTGAGTGGAGCACCTCGGCCGGTTCGCCGCACCAATATTTCCATTCATAAGGAGTTCTATGGGGTTCTAGGGAATACCCTATAACGCCATATAACTCCGTATAAGTGGGGGGGTGAACCTGGTGGAACCCCTACAGCTCCGGCCAGGTGAAAATGGCAGTTTGATTCAGGACCGGTGTGACGGCTGGAATGACCGATGCCACCCCTGCGTCCGGACCAAGACCAGGGAACGCGACATTAGATCCGAAGGACACCTCCTGTCGGGCTACTGTAGATCGTCCGGGACGCCGAACCGCCTTCCAATGAGTACGCGAATGGCCGCGAGTAGAGGCTGATCTTCCAGCGCAATGCCCTCGCCCCCGTAATGCACACCCGTTTCGTCACCCACTGCTTCTATGTCAAAAAGGTTGAGGACCTCGGCCACGCGAACCTGATACTCGGTGGCGATCATTTGGCGAGACACACGAACTGGAATTGTGCTGAGTTTGCGCGCGACCTTAGCAGCGGATTCATTCATGGGCGCACTCTTGCATGGCGTTCCGCCATTGCACAAGGGGGGCGCTTCGGACCTAGTCCGGGAGTATAAGGCGACGTTAGGCTCGCGGGATCTGGGCCCATCCTCCCGCGGCACCCGCCGGCAAAACCCTGTCGGCGCAGGTTCCCATACCGGCGGATCGTCGTGCAAAGACCCGCCAGGCTGCTGGCCGCTTCTTCGCCCGAGAGTGCGCAGTCAATCCACAACATAATGACCGTTAGGTTGTGGGCGTTGATGTCGGGGCGGCCCGGCGTTGAAGCTACCGGTCGACCGGACTCAGAACACGTTCTGAGATGCTTCTCCTCTCGAGCCGGACGGAGGACTGATCTGGAAAGATCTACCAAGTTCTAGGTGGTTCTAGGAAAAACCGTAGAACCACCTAGAACTTGGTAGAACTCGGAATACCTGAAGTTGTCACCCCTAAAAACCCAGGGCTGACAATCTGGGTTCGAGCCCCATGCGCTCGCCTACAGCGGCCGTTGGCCTCCGTCAGCCCAGAATAGGTACACGGTCCGCCTCATAGCCGCGAAGCCCTTGGCTGTCGTGGACCTCTCGGAGATGATGAATGCAGCGCGCTGAGAGGGGCGAGGCAATATCTGATGTGGGTCCGGACGCCCGAGCGTCCAGGATGGAAACCATTCTGCGTATACGGAGGGGAATCCGGGCGGCCCAGCTTCGGATTACCCTGGACGACGTCCAGGGACGTCAGACGCCGGAGGCGGTAGTACGACTTGCACAGCTAAGGCCCCCAAAGCTGCCGTCCCCCTTCGGCACGTTGAGAACGCCGGACGGGAAGCTCCGGAGGGATCCGGAGGCTCGGAGAGAATTGGCTCTACATGTGCGCCGTAACATTCTGGCCGCGCAGTTGAGGGTCGCCCTGGACGCGACGCGGGGCCGGCCTACGCCCGAAGCCGTGAAGCGACTGGCGCAGATGGAGCTTCCATCTCTGAGGTGAGGGATTTTGGCGCCGCCGCCGGGGCAGTCGTCGCACCCCAAGTGCGTGCGTTGGCATCTCGTTGCGGCCACGATTCCTCGAAATTTGCACCAAAAATGCACCACGAAGGCCCCGAGAAATGTAGAAAACCCCCGGTTTCCCGGGGGTTTTCCGTGGCGGTGACGGTGGGATTTGAACCCACGTTGGCTTTTACACCAAACAACATTTCGAGTGTTGCACCTTCGGCCGCTCGGACACGTCACCAACCTGACTAGGGTACCGGAGCAAGGCGCCCATCCACAAAACGGGCTCCAACGGCACCCTCGCAACGCCCTGCCCGCCGACTCGCCGGAACCCGGAACCCTTCCCCGCGAACAGCCCGGGCACTAGATTCGTAAGCACAATGACTACTTCTGAACAGCACGCCACGGCCACCGCCTATTGGACCGTCGGCCCGGAACAAGGCGAGCTCCGCAGCGAGGACCTGCCCGCCCCCGGCCCCGGTGAGGCACTGGTCCGGACCCTGTATTCGGGCATCAGCAAGGGCACCGAGCTGGTGGTCCATCACGCCAGCGTCCCGGAGTGCGTCGCCAACGCGATGGCCGCCCCCAACCAGGAGGGGGATTTCCCCTACCCGGTGAAGTTCGGCTACCTCACCGTGGGCGTGGTCGAGGACGGACCGGAGGGCTGGACCGGTAGGACCGTCTTCTGCCTCTATCCGCACCAGGACCGCTTCATCGTCCCGGTCGAGTCCCTCACCGTGATCCCCGACGGCGTCCCGGCCCGCCGCGCGGTGCTCACCGGCACCGTGGAAACCGCGATCAACGGCCTTTGGGAGGCCGGGCCCCGCCTGGGCGACCGCGTCGCCGTGATTGGGGCCGGACTGGTCGGCGGCATGGTGGCCCGGCTCCTGGCCGGCTTTCCGCTCGCGCGGCTGCAGCTGATCGACGTCGACCCCGCCAAGCGCGCGTTCGCGGACGCCCTCGGCGTCGACTTCAGCCACCCGGATGACGCCCTCCCGGACTGCGACATCGTGATCCACTGCTCCGCGTCCCAGGAAGGCCTGCAACGAAGCCTGCAGCTGGTGGGCGACGACGGCGACATCATCGAAATGTCCTGGTACGCCGACCGGAAAATCTCCCTCCCGCTGGGGGAGGACTTCCATGCCCGCCGCCTGTCCATCCGGGCCAGCCAGGTGGGAATGGTGGCCCGCGCACGGCGGCACCGCCGCACCAACGCCGAGCGTCTCGCGCTCGCCGTGTCCCTGCTGCAGGATCCGGTCTTTGACGTCTTCCTGACCGGCTCCTCGCCGTTCGCGCAGCTCCCCGGCGTCGTCCAGCGGCTCGCCGACGGGACCCTGGACGCCCTCTGCCACGTGATTGAATACCCGCCCACCGAATTCACATCCGCCGACCAGCCCACAGAGTTCAAATCCGCCGACCAGCCCACCGAAGCCACGAGGTAGCCCGTGTTTAGTCTGACCGTCCGCCGCAACTTCATGATCGCCCACAGCCTTCCGCGCGAGGTCTTCGGCCCGGCCCAGGGCCTGCACGGGGCCACCTTCGTCACGGAGGTGACCTTCCGCCGTCGTGAGCTCAATGACGACGCGATCGTGCTGGACATCGGCGCGGCAGGGGACGCGGTGGACGAGATCCTGGACGAGCTGAACTACAAGAACCTCGACGAGCACCCGGACTTCTCCGGCAAGCTGAGCACCACCGAAGCCCTCGCCCGGTACATCGCCGACGCCGTCGCCACCCAGATCCGCGTCGGCAACGACGGGCGCGACCTCGCCGGGCTGGACGTCACCCTGCGCGAGACCCCCGACGCCTGGGCCAGCTACTCGCTGGACTTCGACGCCCGCTAGGCGCCGCAGATGCCGCCGGCCAGCCCTCGTATCCGTCTTGTGGTGCCCGGCAACGTCCGGCACAACTCCGGTGGCAACGTCTACAACGCGGCGCTCGCCCGGGAGTTGACGGCCCTCGGTGCCGCGGTGGAAACCTGCCCGCTCGACGGCGACTGGCCGGGAGGCAGCGCGGGGGACCGGCGGCGCCTGGCCACGCTGCTGCACGCGGGGCCCGACGGCGGCCACGCCTGGGGCGGCGGCCCCGCAACTGCCGGCGCCGCAACTTGGGGCACAGTGACGGTGGTCGACAGCCTCCTCGCCTGCGGTGCGCCCGAGGAGCTGGAAGGGGCCGCTGCGGCGGGGGACCGGGTCTGGATCCTGCTGCACATGCCCCTGCCGGACCACCCGGAGCGCGAACGCAGGGCCCTGCGGGCGGCTGCCGGCGTCATCTGCACAAGCGGTTCGGCCGCGGCGGGCATCCGCGCCCGCCACGGCCTCGACGGCCTCCGGGTGGCCCTGCCCGGGACCGCCCCCGCGCCGCTCGCGGCCGGCAGCCGGTCGGCCGGCGCGCCGCACCTGATCGCCGCGGCGGCCCTGCTGCCGAACAAGGACCAGTCGCTCCTGCTGGACGGGCTCGCCCGGCTCGCGGATGTGCCCTGGACGGCGTCCCTCATCGGCTCTGACACCGCCGATCCGGCCTACGCCGCGCAGCTCCGGACCTCCGTGGAGCGCCTGGGCCTGGCCGGGAGGGTCCGCATCCCGGGCGAGCTGCGGGGCCCGGCACTGGATGCTGAATGGGATGCTGCCGATCTCAGCCTGCTGATTTCCCGGGCCGAAACCTACGGCCTGGTGGTCACCGAATCCCTGGCCAGGGGGATTCCCGTGGTGGTGCGCGAGGGCACCGGAGCCGTCGAGGCGCTCGCCGCCGGCACCCTGCCCGGGCAGCCGGCGGCCTTTCTGCCGCCGGACTGTCCACCCGGCACACCGGTGCCGGGGTTGCCGGGCGCCGCCGTCGGGCTCGGAACGGACCCCGCCCCGCTGGCGGACCTGCTCCGCCGCTGGCTGGACGACCCCGGTCTCAGGGGCCGCTGGCGGGAGGCGGCAGCGGCCGCCCGGGGCCGGTTGCCCGGCTGGGACGCCACTGCCCGGACCGTTCTGGGCTTCCTGTCGACGGAACCGACGGAACCGACGGAGCCCACGGAAACCGCGGAACCCACGGAAACCGCGATAACCGGTGAAACTGGGCCGCCCAGAAACCATCCGGCGCGGGTTGATACGGCTTCTTGATACCGCTGACAGAGAAGCTGTTGGAGAATGAGCCCATGAGCACCCACCCTGTCGCCACGCAATCGCCGTCGGTAGAAAAGCCCGTCAACCTGCCGGAGCCGCAGAGCCTGACCGCGGAGCGGCTCCGGGCATGGTCCTGGCACCGGCAGGGCCTGGATGGCTCGCTGGCCGGCTGCACGGCGGAGCAGGTCCTCGCCCGGGCAGGCTGGGCCCGGTCCGTGGGCGGCGCCAACCCCTACCTCACGCTCTTCGCCCGCGCCGGCATCCGCCGCGAACAAGTGGACGCCGACGTCCTCGCCCACCGGATCCTGGAACTCCCGGTCGCCCGCGGCTGCACCTACGTCCTGGGCCGGGAAGACTTCGCCTGGGCGCTTCAGCTGGGCCGGGACGCGGCCGAGTCCGCGTTCAAGGTGGTCGGCCGGCTCGGCGTGGACCGCGGCGAAATCACGCTGCTGGAAGAGCAGGTGCTGCACACCCTCGCCGAGGCGGAGGGGCCGATGGATCCCCGGCAGCTCAAGGACGAGCTCGGCGATTCAGTGCGGAACCTGGGGGAGGAAGGCAAGAAAAAGGGCGCCACCACCACCCTGCCTACCGCCCTGGGGATCCTGCAGTCGGACGGCCGGATCCGCCGGGTCCCGGCGAACGGGCGACTGGACCAGCAGCGCTACGCCTACCAGCCCTGGGGCCTGCCGCCCAGCGATCTTGACGACGAGGATGCGCGCACCGAGCTGATCCGGCGCTACCTGGGCTGGACCGGCGGAGCCACCTTCAAACAGTCGCAATGGTTCACGGGGTTCACCGTGGCGCAAAGCAAGGCGGCGCTCGCCGCCGTCGGCGCCGTCGAGGTGCCCACCGCCCTGTCCACAGCAATGGCCGGGTCACATGTCACCGGCGGGGACCCGCTGTGGATGCTGCCCGAGGACCTCGGCGGCCTCGCCGCCTTTGAGGAGCCGGCGGGGGAACAGATCCAGCTGCTGGCTGGAACGGATTCCCTGTTCCTGCTGCGCCGCAACGCGGCGGACCTGCTGGCCGAGGAGGACCTGCACAAGCCGGCGCTGGGGTCGCTCGCGCTGCAGGCGGATCTCCCGGACCACCCGATCCTGGACCGCGGCCGGATCATCGGACTCTGGCAATACGATCCGGCCCGGGAACGGATCGTGCCCTGGCTGTTCCACGGCCCCACGCCCGCGGTGACGCAGCGGATCGCCGAGGTGGAAGCCTGGATCCGCGAGGACCTCGGTGATTTCCGGGCCTTCAGCCTGGACTCTCCGGCCTCCCGGCAGAAGCGGATCGATGGGCTCGCGGCTTCCGCTGTAGCCTCAGCGTCACCGGCCGGCGCGTCATCTGCCGGCGGCGCAGGCTAGCCGGAACGGATCAGGCGCGGTGCCCGGCGAAGAAGTCCCGCAGCAGCGCTGCGCACTCCTGCTCACGGACGCCTGCAACCACTTCCACCCAGTGGTTGAGCCGGCGCTCGCGGAGGATGTCGAACACGGAACCCGCGGCGCCGGCCTTCTCGTCCCAGGCACCGAACACCACCCGCGGAATCCTGGCGAGGACGATCGCTCCAGCGCACATCGCGCAGGGTTCCAGCGTCACCACCAGAGTGCAGTCCTCCAGCCGCCAGCCGTCGTCGCCCTTGCCTTCCAGAGCCCGGTGCGCCCGCAACCGCGCGGCGGCCTCCCGGATGGCGACCATCTCGGCGTGGGCCGTCGGGTCCCCGAGGGCCTCACGTTCGTTTCGCCCGGCGCCCAGCACGGAACCGTCCGGTCCGATCACGACGGCGCCGATCGGCACGTCCGCGGTGGCCAGGGCATTCCGGGCCTCCGCCAGGGCAAGGCTCATCCATTGGGCATGGCGGGGCTCAGGGGCAGTCATGGGTCAATGATAGTTTCGACCCTAAGCATGCTGTGCAGCTCGGCTGTGCGGCCCATGTAATTAACGTTGTCAAGTAGTCGGGAGACGGCCGTGACCACCGGAACAGAGAACTGGCTGGCGCACCGCTGGGGCAAATGGGTGGTGCCCTACGCGGCCCTGTGGATCACCATGCTGATCGGCGGCGTGGTGGTGGTGATCCTGGCCCTGGTGAGCGCAGAAGTCTACGACAACGTGGTGGACGACGCCGGCCTCGCGAACCTGGACAAACCGACGCTGGCGTTCATGGAGCAGCTGCGCAACCCCGGCCTCGACGCCTTTATCACCGGGTTCACCAACATCGGCGGCGGCATCGGGATGCCCATCCTGGCAAGCATCCTCACGGCAGTGCTCATCTACACCTCCCGGACCTGGCGGCCGCTGATCCTGATCGGCGGTGCCGCCGCCGTCTCGGTCACGGCCACGTCCCTGGGCAAGAAACTGATCGGCCGAACCCGCCCGGACCATGCCGACGCTGTGCCGCCCTACGAGAACTCGCCGTCCTTCCCGAGCGGCCACACGCTGAACACCACGGTGGTGATCGCACTCGTGGTGTACCTGGCCTGCCTGCAGATCAAGCGGACCAGCGCCAGGATCGGCCTGATCACCGCGGGTGTGGTCTTCATCGTCGCGATGGGCCTCAGCCGGGTCTACCTGGGCCATCACTGGATGACCGACGTGATCATCGGCTGGGTCATCGGGCTGGCCTGGGTGGGGATCGTGATCCTGGCCCACCGGCTCTTCCACGTGCTCCGGCACCGGGAACACGCCGGCGCCGCGCCGACCTTCGACCACCCCGCCCACCTTCATGACGGCACTACACAACCCGATACGAAGGACGCCGATACTCCGGGCACCGCGGGACGGTCCTCAGCATCCGGGTGATAGTTTTGACACATGCGCACTCTCGTTGTGGACCACCCGCTGGTCGCCCATAAGCTCACCGTTCTGCGGGACAAGAACACCCCGTCCCCGGTCTTCCGCCAGCTCACCGAGGAGCTTGTCACCCTCCTGGCGTACGAGGCCACGCGTGATGTCCGCACCGAACCGGTGACCATCGAGACGCCCGTCAGCACCACCGTCGGCACCGCCTTCACCAAGCCGACCCCGCTGGTGGTCCCGATCCTCCGGGCCGGGCTGGGCATGCTCGAGGGCATGACCAAGCTGGTCCCCACGGCCGAGGTCGGCTTCCTGGGCATGGCCCGCGACGAAGAGACCCTGGACATCATCACCTACGCCGAGCGCCTCCCCGAGGACCTCACGGACCGGCAGATCTTCGTCCTCGATCCCATGCTGGCCACCGGCGGGACCCTGCGCGAGGCCATCAAGTTCCTCTTCAAGCGCGGCGCCTCCGACGTCACCTGCATCTGCCTGCTTGCCGCCCCGGAGGGTCTGGCCAAGCTGGAGGAAGAGTTGTCAGAGGCGAACGTGACGATCGTGCTGGCCTCGATCGACGAGAAGCTCAACGAGAAGTCCTACATCGTGCCCGGCCTGGGCGACGCCGGAGACCGCCTGTACGGCATCGCCGGCTAGGAGCGGCGCCGCCGAGGCGCAACACGGAGGATCCCTTCCGCGCCGCCGCGGACCGCGCTAGCCTGTGCGGCATGRATTGGAAACTTGAACTCGTGTTTGTGCCGGTGTCCGATGTGGACCGGGCCAAGGATTTCTACGTCAACAAGGTGGGCTTCAACGCCGACTACGACGAACGGCCCATGGAGGGCCTCCGGTTCGTCCAGCTGACGCCACCGGGCTCCGGCTGCTCGATTGCGATCGGCGAGGGCCTCAACGACGCCCCGCCCGGTACCGCGCCCAGCCTGCAGCTTGTGGTCAGCGACATCCAGGCCGCGCACAAGCAACTCAAGGACAACGGCGTGGACGTCAGCGACGTCGACGTCCAGGACTGGGGGCACTTTGTCCACTTCGCCGACCCCGACGGCAACAAGTGGGCGGTGCAGTACATCCCCCACCGGCCCAACGGCTGATCCCGGTAGGCTCCGCGCGGCCGGCTGACCCGGGGTCATGCGGCAGGATGGAGGCATGAGCTCTCCATCCCGTTCCGGCACCACCACCCTGACTGCCCGCGCCGTCCTGTTCGATATGGACGGCACGCTGGTGGATTCCACCAGCATCGTGGAGCAGGTGTGGACCACGTTTGCGGCCCGCTACGGCCTGGACATCGGCGAGATCCTGCGCTCCTCCCATGGCGTCCAGGCCATGGACACCGTCCGCAGGTTTGCCCCGGCCGGCTCCGACATCCAGGCCCTCGCGGCCGAGCTCGGCCGGATGGAGCTGGCCGAGACCCGGGGCATTGTTCCGGTGCCCGGCGCGCCGGAGCTGCTGGCGAGCCTGCCGCCGGATGCCGTGGCGCTGGTGACGAGCGCGTCACGGGACCTGGCCGGGGTCCGGATGGCAGCCGCGGGGATCGGCGTCCCGGCCGTCTCGGTCACATCGGAGGACGTCATGCGGGGCAAGCCTCACCCTGAGGGATACCTCCGGGCGGCCTCCCTGCTGGGTGTCGCCCCGGCCGATGCGGTGGTGTTCGAGGACGCCCCGGCAGGCATTGCCGCGGGCATCGCCGCCGGCGTCCGGACCGTGGCCGTGGGGCCCAATGCCGGCGAACTGCCGGACGGTGTGCTGCACATTCCCGACTACTCCGGGGTGGCCGTGACCACCCACGTCACCGGCGCCGGCCTGCGCACCCTGTCCTTCACCTTCTAGCCCCCACCTTCTAGCCCCGCCGCCGCCCGGCCCGGACCCGACGGCGTCGCCCGCCTACCCGGCCAGCAGGTACACGCTGGTCCCGCCCACGGTCCGGGCGGTGAAGTTGTCCTGCACCCACGCGGCAATCTGGGCGGCATCGTTGGATCCGCTTTCGCCCTGCATCAGGCGCCCGGCGATGAAGTAGTGGATCTTGCCGTCGGCCACGTATTGCTGGAACTGCGCCAGGGTCGGTGCGGGGTCCGTGCCGTTGAACCCGCCCACGGCCATCACCGGGAGCTGCGTCGCCAGTTGGTAGCTGGCGGCGTTGTTGGATCCGACGACGGCGGCGGCCCAGGTGTAGGTCCCGGCATCTGTCTGCAGCGCGGCCACGAGCGCCGCCGACGGCGTGCTGGCCCCGAGCAGGCCGCCCATTCCGCCCGCCCCTTGTCCGCGGCCTGTCCCAGCGCCTGTGCCTGTGCCAGTGCCGTTCGCCGTCGTGGCACCGCCGAAGCCGCCTCCTGCCGCGCCGCCGAGGGCCGGCGGTATCCCGGCCCCGCCCCGTCCGGACACGGCCGGGCCTGCGCTGACAATCGAGCCGCTGTGGGCCGTGGCCGCGGTGGACAGCGAGTAGGCCAGCGGACCGGCGAGGGCCGCGGCGACGGCGAGCGCCGCCGTCGTCCGCGCCACCGTCCTGGACGCCATCATCCCCGTCCCCTTTACCCCCGGCGCCGCGGCGGCCAGGACCAGGCCGGCGGCGGCGAGCGCGCCCAGGAGCGTCACCCAGCGCAGCCACGGCATGTACGCCGCGGTGCGGACCAGCAGTTCGGCGGCCATGGCCCCGGCCGCCACGATCGCCACGGCGAGGACGGCGGCGGCCACGGGCTGGTTCCGCCGCTGCCAGAGCAGGACGCCGCCGAGCCCGGCGAGCCCGGCGATCCCGGGCGCCAGCGCCACCATGTAGTACGGGTGGATGATCCCGGCCATGAAGCTGAACGTCAGCCCGGTGGCGGCAACCCAGGAACCCCAGATGATCACCGAGGCCCGTACCGGGTCGGTGCGCGGCGCGCGGCGGCCCAGCCAGAGCAGCCCCGCTCCGAGCAGCAGCACCGAGGGCAGCAGCCAGGCGATCTGGCCGCCGAACTCGGTGTTGAAGAGCCGGAACAGCCCGGGCGTGCCCCAGCCGTTGCTGCCGCCCACACTCCCGGTTTCATCCCCGTTCAGCCGGCCCAGGCCGTTGTAGCCCAGGGTCAGTTCCATGATGGAGTTGTTTTGCGAGCCGCCGATGTACGGGCGGTCCGCCGCGGGAATGAGTTCGACGGCGGCCAGCCACCAGCCGGCGGCGACGGCCATCGCCGCGCCCGCACCGAGCAGGTGAAGAATGCGCCTGCCCGCCGCTGCCGGCGCCGCGAGCAGGTAGGCCACGGCGAAGCCGGGGACAACCAGCAGGACCTGCAGCTGCTTGGTGAGGAACCCGAAGCCCAGCAGCACCCCGGCGAACAGCAGCCAGCGCACGCGCGCGTCCTGGATGGAGCGCAAGACGGCGTAGGCGGCCGCGGTCATCAATAACACCAGCAGGGCGTCGGGGTTGTTGAACCGGAACATCAGGACGGCCACCGGTGTCAGGGCCATGACCGCACCGGCGAGGAGCCCCGCGCGGTGGGCCAGGCCGGCGTCGGCCGTGGCGGGGGCCGCGGCCCGGCGGACGGCCAGATAGACCAGCCAGACCGTGCCGACCCCCATGAGCGCCTGCGGCACCAGGACGCTCCAGGAGCTCAGCCCGAAGATCCGCACCGACAGGCCCATCAACCACAGCGACGCCGGCGGCTTGTCCACGGTGATGGCGTTGGCGGCGTCGGAGGAGCCAAAGAACCAGGCCGCCCAATCCTGCGACCCGGCCTGGGCCGCCGCGGAGTAGAACGCGTTTGCCCAGCCGGAGGCGCCGAGGTTCCACAGGTACAGCACGGCCGTGGCCAGCAGCAGCCCCGCCAGTTCCAGCCGCTGCCGCAGGGCCCGGGCGCCAGAGACGGCGCGCGTGCCGCSGTCCGCCGGGGGCTCCAGGCGCCGACGGCGGTCCCGGGCTTGCGGC
>NZ_JBFTZW010000083.1:0-12798 GCF_056406555.1 Arthrobacter sp. P1_B4 | reverse complement strand
AGGTCGGTTTCCGTGCCCCTGACCAGCGGCTCCATCCAGGTTTCGGCAGCCTTGGTGTAGTCGATCTTCTTCCAGCTGTCGCCGACCCGGACGTAGTAGGGCTCGAAGTCCTTGTGCATCAGGGAGTGGTCGTATTTGATCCCGCGTTCGAGCAGGATCTCGTTGGTGACCGGGGAAAATTCCCACCAGGGAGCAACGTAGCCCGTGGGCCGTCGGCCGGAGACTTTCTCGATGAGTTGGATTGACCGGTCCAGGATGGCCGTCTCCTGCTCGCGGGTCRTGGCGATGGGGTTTTCATGCGAGTACCCGTGCACGCCGATTTCGTGCCCGGCGTCGACGATCATCCGCGTCAGGTCCGGGAAGGTCTCGATCGAGTGGCCCGGCACGAACCAGGTGGCGGGCAGGCTGTACTTCTCGAAAAGCCGGATGAGGCGCGGGCCGCCGACCTCGCCGCTGAACAAGCCGCGGGAGATATCGCAGGGCGAGTCCTCGCCCCCGTAGGAGCCGAGCATTCCGGCAACTGCGTCCACGTCCACGCCGAACGCGACTTGGATGTCCTTAGTCATGAGATCAACCTTTCACTGCGCTTTTGTTGAGGTTTGGCTTCTTGTTGAGGTTTGTCTTTGGGCTGTGGCTTGTTGGTGAGGCCTGGCTTTGGGCGGGAACTAGTCAGCGAGCGTGCCCCTCCGGGCGAAGGCGTCCGCGATCCCGTCGGCGGGAGTGCCGAGCCTGAGCAGAAGGCTCAGCAGGACCAGCGACTGGGATGGCTTGAGCAGCCCGGCGGGGATGGCACCGGCAGCGCGCAGATCCTCGCCGCCGCCGTCGCCGTAGCGGGGCACTACGGCACCGGCTTCCACGCGGGTGCTCGTCACCACCACGACGCCGGCCGCGGTGGCGTCGGCGACTTCCTGGCACAGCACGCGGTTTGCGTTGCCCGTTCCCGTCCCTTGGAGCACGATCCCTGCGGCCCCGGCCTGCCGAGCGGCCCGCAGGAGGGTGGCGTCAGCTCCGGGGTGGGCAGCAACGAGGTCCACGCGCGGCGAACCGGCGTCCGCGCCCGGCAGGGGCAACGGGGAAGATCCGGGCCGTACCGCCTGGATTTCGACCTCGCCAGAGTCGGACACCGATCCCACGGTTCCGAAGTCCGGGTTGGCGAAGGCGTCGAGGCTGGTCGTGTGGCGCTTGCGGACGCCGGCCGCAGGGAAGATAGTCCCGGCAAACGCCAGCAGCACACCGGTTCCCCGCGCCCGCGGAGAACCGGCGACGGCGATCGCGCGGGACAGATTGCCAGGACCGTCAGGGGAGTCGGCGTCGGCAGCCTGCTGCGCTCCGGTGAATACCACCGGGCGGGGATCATCGTGGGTGAGGTCAACGAGATAGGCCGTTTCCTCCATCGTGTCCGTCCCGTGGGTGACCACGACGCCCAGAACCTGCGGATCGGCCAATACTTGCCGGATCGTGGCGCAGATGGCGATCATGTCGTCGACTGTCAGCAGGTACGAGCCTTTCCGGAAAACGTCGACCACGCGGACCGGATGGGCCGCCGGCACTCCCATGCTGGCAAACACCTGCTCCCCCGTGTCGGACGCCACCGCGGCTCCGCCGGCCTCAGACGCGCGGGAAGAAATCGTTCCTCCCGTGGCCAGCAGGACCACGTGGGGGCCAACTGAATCTGTGRCGGTCATGTCCACTCCGTTTGTTCTGCAACTGTTTCCGCGCACTTACCCAATCGATTGGGTTGTTGGCTAAAAGTTATCCCTGCCATGTTTCCTGCAGATGCTCCCGGAAGTTTCAGGGGGGTAAATACTTCGCCGCCGGCTCCCGGGATTCCGTCTACCCAATCGATTGGGTACGCCGTCTGATTGACTATAGAATGTGAGGTGCGACACGTCAAGAGTGCCTGGACCAAAGATCCGGGCATTATCAGGCACCCTTGGTGATGACGACCTTTTGAGCTGAGGCAGGGGACTGAATGGAAGAGAGCACGGCCGGTGGCCGCACCATCACGCTGAAGGATCTCGCGAGCGAGCTCGGCATCCACCCCTCGACCGTATCCAGGATCCTGCACTCGGGCTCCGAGGTGGCGCGCGGGGCAGCCTCCGTAGCTACCGCCGAACGCGTGCGTGAGCTCGCTCGGAAGCGCGGCTACTCCCCCGACCCGCAGGCCGCCGGCCTGCGGACGCGGCGCACGCATCTCATGGGCGTGATAGTTCCCCGGCTTTCGGACCTCGTTCTGGCGATTATGTACGAGGGGATCGACGAAGCCGCGGCGGAGCTCGGCTATTCCACGTTTGTCATGAACTCGCGCGATGAGCCCGAGGAGCAGCGCCGCAAAACGGAGTCCATGCTGGCCCGACGCGTGGACGGGCTGATCATCGGCGATGCACACTTGGACAGCGGCCTGCTGCGGGAGCTCGCCTCCCGGAAAGTGCCGTTCGTGCTCATGAACCGGCGCGTCCCGGGCTTCCCATCGGCCACCTGCGACGACGTCCTTGGCGGCGAGCTTGTGGCCGACCACCTGTGGGGCATGGGGCACCGGGACGTCGCCGTGATCGCCGGCGAGCCCTATGCCAGCACGGCCGTCGACCGGACGGCCGGTTTCGTGGACCGCTGGCGTGCGCTGGGCGGGAAGATTCCCCCTGACGCCGTTGTGTGGTCCCGATTCGATACCGGCGGAGGACGGGAAGCGGCCGAGACCATCCTGGCTCACGGCAACTCCCACCCGACTGCACTGTTCGCCGTCAACGACTTCGCGGCCATCGGCGCCATGGGAGCCCTGCGTTCCCATGGCCTCGGCGTCGGCCGCGACGTGGCGGTGGTTGGCTTCAATGACACCTCGCTGGCCGCGGAACTGCCCATCCCGCTCTCTTCAGTCCGCTCGCCCATGCTGGATATCGGGCGGACTGCGGTACAGCTCCTTAAGGGCGTCCTGGACGGCCGGGAGGTCGAATCCATCAGACTGAAGCCGGTACTGTGCGTGCGGGAAAGCAGCGCCTTCAGGACCCCGGTGTGACACTGCAAGTGAATCCTCCAGTCAGTCGAATCAGTGGGTGGAAGCGGGAGGCCATACGGGCCCGCGCCGTCCGCCAATCAATAGCCCAACCGTGGGGCTCCAAACCCATGAGTTGAGGAGCCCATGAGTTGAGATTAGTGATCCGTCTCACAGTGTCACATTGGCATTACTCCCAAGATTGAGACTGCTTTTCGTGCAAGCTGCACATTCGCCTTAGCGGGCGGACGCAACAATCCCGAGAGCGAGCATGCACGTGGCGCGGACTTCGCCATCGGACAGATCCAGTTTCAGCAGCTCCTCGATTTTCCGCAGCCGGTAGCTGAGCGTATTCCGATGAATAAAGAGCTCGTCGCAGATCTTCGCGGAGTTCCCGCTGTGGCGCAGGTACGCGTCGAAGGTCTCCCGCAGCGAACTGCCGCCGTCGGAGGCCAAGGGAGCCAGCAGCCGCTGGCACATTGCCACCAGCCCCGGGCTGGGCAATCCCTGCACAATGCCGGCGAGATCGGCCGTTGGCGCCTGGTGCACGCCGGGCTGTCCCAGGTGACGGCGGGCAAGCTGAAGCGCGAGCGGCAGTTCACTGAGGCCCGCGGATTCCGAGACAATAACGGATAGTTCCGGGACGTCCGTAAAGAACGCCCGGGCGGCATCCAGCAGGTCGGCCTGCGCGTGCCCCTGCTGCAGCAAGAGAGTCGTGAGCCCTGCTTCTTCCATGAACCTCACCGTGCCGAACCCGGCCTGAAGTCCCACCCGGGCGCGCCATGCGATGGCGCGCAACTTTGCGGGGGCCACCTCTTCTGAGGTGCCGATGAGCACCGCACCCCAGTCCGTGTCAGGATCGAACCCGGATTCGAGGGCGTAGCGGCGCAGCGGCACGGACGGCTCGCCGCGGTCTTCATATAGGGCTTCCATAAAGCGTGCGGCTTCCCGGGAATGCAGGGGCGAATGGGAACCGAGGGTATAGCTAAGTTGCATAGCGATGACGGCGGCCACGGGGCCCAGGATGGGCTGCAGCACAATGTTGCTCCCGATCCCCTCGATGGCAAGCCTGAACTGCTCGGATTCACCGCTGGGCAGGCGCAGCGCGGTCCGCGCGGTCCCTCCGTGAGCCGCGCCCGCCGAGACGAGTTCGAAGGCATTCTGGTCGATCACGGCCACCCTCGCATTAATGGCGTCCGCCACCCTCGCCAGCACCTCCGCCAAGGAATGTCCGTCGGCCGCCAACCGGGTGCATTGGTCCGCCAGTTCCCACCCCTTCCGCAACTCCTCATAGCGCTCGGCAGCGATGACCCGCTCCACGTGCCGCATGACCAGCACAAAGGGCACCTGCGGCGCGAGCTCCAACAATGGCAGGCCGTGCACCTCGCAGGCACGGAGCAGGCCGGCCGGCAGCTCGCTGTGGGCCGCGCCCAAGCCGAACGCCAGACCGGAGACGGGGACGGAAACCAGCCGTTCCACGTAGGCGTCCCAGGTCCGGAAGTCCTTGACGTTCAGGCCCATGCCGTTGGTCAGCACCAAGGCGTTCACGCTAAGGAAGGGCGTGGGGTCCATGTGTTCGGTGGGGGCGCACCAAGTGATGGGCCGGGCCAGGCGGCCTTCGCCGCCGGCAACACGGAGTCGGATGTTGAGATCGGCGTTGTCGGCTAAGTCTGAAATTCGCACGGGCCCTCCAACTATGGCGGGACGCCCCGCCGGACAGTGCAACAACCATAAGTCATGCCTGCAGATTCAGCGACCTGCACAATATCGGGCGCGTGAATTGCTGAGTAGCGTTGCATTCATGCAAACCAATGTGACCCCCGACACCTCTCCCGAGGCCTCTCCCCACACTTCAGGGCGGGTGCTCTTGAACTCCGATATGGGCGAAGGCCTCGGCCTTCACGAGTTCGGCAATGACGAAGAACTCATGCGCATCATCGACGTCGCCAACGTGGCCTGTGGGTATCATGCCGGCGATCCCGACGTCATGGAACGGACCGTGGCGTTGGCTGCAGAGCACGGCGTGGCAGTCGGAGCGCACCCCGGCCTGCCGGACTTTGTGGGGTTTGGACGCCGCCGAATGGTGCTCACCCCGGCGGAGGTAGAGTCGATCATCCTGTACCAGACCGGGGCCCTGACAGCGTTCCTCGCAAAGCACGGGCTGAAACTGAACCACATTAAGCCGCACGGCGCCCTCTACGGCATGCTGGCCGGCGACGAGGAACTAATGCAAGCCGCGGCCGGCACAGCCTTGCAGTTCGGCGTTCCGTTTTTCGGGCTCGCAGGGACCGCCCACGAAAGCGTGTGCCGGGCCATGGGGGTGGACTTCGTGCCCGAACTCTATGTTGACCTCAACTACGGCCCGGGCGGTGAGCTGCTGATCCAGCGCCGCCCGGCGCCCACCGATCCCGACGCCGCGGCCGAGCGTGTCAGCAGGGCGC
Source organism: Arthrobacter sp. P1_B4 (assembly GCF_056406555.1). Lineage (NCBI taxonomy): Bacteria > Bacillati > Actinomycetota > Actinomycetes > Micrococcales > Micrococcaceae > Arthrobacter > Arthrobacter sp. P1_B4. The sequence goes on along the minus strand of NZ_JBFTZW010000083.1, from coordinate 7,368 downwards.
TGGCGGGCAAGCCAGTCCTCGCTGTTGACGGCACCGAACTGGACATCCAGTTCCAAAGCATCTGCGTCCACTCCGACGCACCCAATTCTGTCGCAGTGGCCACAGCAGTGCGTGCGGTCCTTGGCTGAACCGATCTATCCAAACCACCTGAAAGAGAGCATCCCGTGGCAACCATCATTTCCCCGCTCCCCGGCGTCTTCTACCGCAAGCCCGGCCCCGGCAAGCCGCCTTTCGCCAATGAAGGCGACGCCATCGAGGTCGGACAGACCCTCGGCATTATCGAAATCATGAAACAGTTCACCGAAATCCAGTCCGATGTGGCCGGCACCCTGGAGTCGTTTGAGGTCAACGAGGGCGACATGGTCAACCCAGGCGACGCAATCGTCGTCGTCCGGGAAGGATAGCCATGAAGAAACTGCTCATCGCCAACCGCGGCGAGATCGCCGTGCGCATTGCCCGGACCGCCCGTGAAATGGGCATCGAAACATTCGTGGTTGCCAGCGAAGCCGACGTCGAGTCCTTGGCTGCCCGGTCCGCTGACCACGTCGTCGTGGTGGGTCCGGCGCCTGCCACCGCCAGCTACCTGAACCAGGACGCCATCGTCGCCGCGGCCGTGGACAACGCCTGCGATGCCGTCCATCCGGGCTACGGGTTCCTCTCCGAGAATGCGGCCTTCGCCCGGAAGGTCGCTGATGCTGGCCTGATCTGGGTGGGGCCGCGTGCGGACGCCATCGCGATGATGGGCAATAAGTCCTTGGCGAGGGAATCGGCCCGGAAGGCTGGCGTCCCCGTGCTCCGTGGCTCGGACGGCCCCCTCGATCCGGCGGCCGACGCCGTAGAAATCGCCCGCGGCATCGGCTACCCGCTCATGATTAAGGCCTCYGCCGGCGGCGGCGGCCGGGGCATCCGCTTTGTGCACAGCGAAGGCAAGCTTCTGGAATCCATTGAGCAGACGCGCGGCGAAGCGGCTGCTGTCTTCGGCGATCCCACCGTTTACCTGGAACGCTTTGTGCAGCATGCCCGTCACGTGGAGGTACAGGTCCTCGGCGATGGAACAAACTTCATCCATCTCGGCGACCGCGACTGCTCCATGCAGCGGCGCTCCCAGAAGGTCATTGAAGAAGCACCGGCGCCGGACCTCCCCGACCACGTCCGCCAGAGGATCTGGGATTCCTCCGTGGAACTCGCCCGCGAGTGCGGCTACAGCGGCGCCGGAACGGTGGAATTCCTCTATGACCCGGTCAACCATGAAGCGGCGTTCATCGAAATGAACACCCGCATCCAGGTTGAGCACCCGATTACGGAGCAAATCACGGGCGTCGATCTGATCCGCGAACAGCTGCAGATCGCGTTCACCGGGGCGATGTCCCTCCGCCAGGACGACATCGCATTCAATGGCCACGCCATCGAATGCCGCGTCAATGCGGAGGACCCCGACCACCACTTCTTCCCCAGCCCTGGCCTCATCACCGCCATGGACTGGCCCGCGRGCGCAGGCATCAGGGTAGACACCGGGGTGGAGGCCGGTTCCACGGTCACTCCGTACTACGACTCCCTGCTGGCCAAGCTGATTGTGCATGCGGACACGCGCGAAGCGGCCATTGAGGCGATGCTGTCGGCCCTGGATGAAACCCGCATCGAAGGGGTCAAGACCACCATCCCGGTGCACAAGAAACTGCTGAGCCGGCCCGAATTCGTAGCCGTCACCCACCACTCCAAATTCCTTGAAACCGTCCCCGATCTGATGGAGGCACAATGAGCAGCAGCGCGGAACCCGCCGTGATGGAGGCCCGCTACACCTGGGGCGGAGACGAATTCCTGTTCGTTGAGGTCGCGGAGTCCATGAGCCTGGCGGCCAACTTCAGGGTGATGTCGATAGCAGCGAAACTTTCGGCCATGCAGCTGCTTGGCATCGTGGACGTCTGTCCCGCCAACGCCTCGCTGCTGGTGAGGTTCGATCCCGATGTCCTGCCGCCGTCGACCCTGGAAGAGACCGTCCGGGCCATTGAAGGGGATCTTGCGCACCATCACGACCATTCGCTGGAAACCCGGATCGTCGAGGTCCCGGTCTGGTACGAAGACCCGTTCACGGCGGAAGTGGCGGAGCGATTCCGCGAAGGATTCCATCAGGAGCCCGGCGGCACCGACATTGACTACGCAGCCAAGGTCAACAACCTCAAGGATGCCGCCGAATTCATCCAGCGCCACCATGAGCAACCGTGGCTTGTCTCCATGGTTGGCTTCGTCGCCGGCCTGCCGTTCCTCTTCCAACTGGTGGAGCGGGAGAAACAACTCGAAGTGCCCAAGTATTTGAGTCCCCGCACCGACACCCCCAAACTGACCGTGGGCCACGGCGGCTGCTTCGGCTGCATTTACTCCGTGCGGGGTGCCGGCGGCTACCAGATGTTCGGGGTCGCTGCCGCCCCCATCTTCGATCCGGCCCAGTCCCTGGCCGATTTCAAGGACTTCATGGTGTTCTTCAAGCCGGGCGACATCGTGAAGTTCAAGCCCGTCACCGAGGCCGAATACAACACCATCCAGTCTGAGATCTCCGCCGGAACGTTCCACTACCGGCAGGTGCCCGTGACATTTGATCTGTCCAGGGCGCTGGCGAACCCCGCAGGCTACAACCAGGAACTCATGGAGGCCCTCAATGGCGTTTGACATCAGGAACCCCGGGCTGGCCACCACGGTCCAGGACCAGGGACGCACCGGCCACTACAACGTCGGCATCCCGCAGAGCGGTTCCCTGGACCAATACTCTGCCGAACTCGGCAATGCCCTGGTGGGCAACACTGCCAAGGAAGCCGTCCTGGAATGCACTTACCTGGGCCCTGTACTGTCCACCGACCAGGATGCCCTTATCGCCGTCACTGGGGCACCGGTTGAAGTCAAGGTCAACGGCGAAGCCCGGCCCCAGTGGGCCCGGCTGCAGCTGAAGGCTGGCGACGAACTCAGCTTCGGCGTCATCCAGGGCGGCACGCGGTATTACATCGCGGTCCGGGGCGGCATCGATGTCCCCTCCGTGCTCGGGAGCCGGTCCACCTACAGTCTGGGCGCAATCGGCGGATTCCACGGCCGCAAGCTGGAGGCCGGCGACCAGGTTCCAGTCGGTAGCCCGCTGGACGGCGGAGCCGTGCCCGACGCCGATACTGTTCCGGAAGAATTCCGTCCCGCCTTCTCCAAGGAGCAGACGGTCAGGATCGTCCTGGGCCTCTATGACCACCGCCTCACCGACGAGGGACTGGACAACCTGCTCAACGGCGAGTGGAAGGTGACTCCGGTGGCGGACCGGATGGGATTGCGGTACTCGGGTCCCGGAGTGCAGTGGAAAGAGCGGGAACAGCCATTCGGCGCCGGTTCCGACCCGTCCAACATTGTTGATGCCGGATACGCTGTCGGGTCCATCCAGATTCCCGGCGGCACCCAACCGATCATCCTGCACCGCGATGCCGTCTCCGGTGGCGGTTACGCCATGGTGGGGACGGTCATCAGCGCCGACATGGATCTGGTGGCCCGGGCCGCCCCCGGCACATCCACCAGGTTCGTGGCAATCAGCCTGGACGAAGCCCTTGTGGCGCGCAAGGAACTCGCCGAGCTCAAGAGGAACGCCCGTGCGGCCATCGGCGCCGGCGGCTGAGCAGCGGCCGGCGGACTAGGGCGGATAGACCGGCACAGGAGCCTTGTGCTTCTGCGCCCGCGGGTCCTTACTGGTGGGAGGAGACCAGGCCGCCCGCCACCAGGGCGCGACATCGCAAGGATCCAGCTCCCGGTTCAACGGTTGGGGCGGCAGGCGATCCAACCGTCGAACCTGGAACTAGGAGGATGCACATGTTCGCTCGCGTCAGCACGTATCAGCCAAGCCCGGACAGCTCCGGGGCACCGTCGGAGGACACCGTCAACCGGGTGCTCCAGCTGCCGGGATGCCTGGGCATCTACTACCTGCTGGGGAAGGACAGCAAATCATTGTCAATCACGCTGTGGGCGGACGAGCAGGCCCTCGCCGGCAGCCAAGAGGCCGCAGCCAAGATCCGCACGGAGACCAGCGCAGAGCAGCACATGCAGATCCTGGGCGTGGAGGAATTCGAAGTGCTGACCAGGCAGCTCAAGGATTGAGCGTCAGGACGGGGCGTAGCCTGGGGCCAGGGACGACCGGCGGAAGTCGGTCTGCCAAACGTCCGTCTCCTGCCCGTCGGCGTCGGTGAGGACGTAGTCGGGCCAGCGGTCAAACGCGGAACAAGGATGGGAAATCCCGAAATCCACCGTGTCGGTGACATCCACTCCGGACACCCCGGTGAGCACCGCATGATGGTCGAAGAGATTGCGCACCGCTGCGGTTGTAGCGGGCTTGAGGGCTCCGTCCGCGGTCCGGACCGAGAGGACGCTGGGCAGTCCGGCGTCGTAGGGAAGGTCCCGTTTGCCGGCGCCGACGACGGCCAACCCGGCTTCGGGCGTGGACAGGACGATCGCGCGAACGGAGAGCGCCGGAATGAGTCCCGGAACGGGGCTGACGGCGGCATAGGTGCCGTGGTCGTGGGTGACGTAGCAGCCCGATCGGAGAAGAATTCGCGTTCCGGGCACCTGGCCGCGGTCGGGAAGGAACTCAACCACGCGGTCAGGGAACGCCGACCCACCCATGGAGTAGATGGGAGTGGCGGTTTCAAAGAACTCCGCCGCTTCCAGATAGACGTCCCGCACCAGCCGGCAGTGCCGGTCAACTGCAGTGACCGTATCCTCAGCGCGGCTGTTGGGCACGACGCCTTCATACCCGGCAACACCCACCAGCCTCAGTCCCGGCGTGACACGGACCAGCCCGGCCAGGCGCAGACCCTCGGACAGGCTGCGGATGCCGGTGCGCCCGCCGGGGGTTCCGACGTCGATCAGCACCTCCAGGTCGGCCGCCGCGCCGTCGAAGATCTCGGCAGCCACCTTCACCCCTGCTGCCGAATCGACGAAGCAGCGGATTTCCCGGGCGGGATCTTCCTCCAGCCAGGCACGGACACGCGTTAGTCCGGACCTGTCGACGATCTCGTTGGCGACGAGGACGCGCTGATGACCCCAGCGCAGTGCCGAGGCGACTTGATCCACGGTGGCGACAGTGACGCCGACGGCGCCGGCCGCCAACTGCCGCTCGATGATCGGTGCCGACATCGTTGTCTTGACGTGCGGTGCGAGTTCCACGCCCCGATCCCGGCACCACGCCGCCATGACCCGGATGTTGTTCTCGAGGGCAGCGCTGTTGAGCCGCAGTTGCGGATACGCCGGCTCCGTGAGGCGCGTTGCCGCGAAGTCCGCATCGGTTCCGTCCGATCTTCCGTCCAGCCTGCTCACACGTATCCCCTGTTCTTTGGTCCCAAAATGCTGCCTCGACTCCGACAAATCTACTTCAGTGACGTGCCTCTGGCGGCACGCCCTGGCCCGGGCCGCCTAAACGTCCAGCGCCGGGTTCCGGTCGAAGAAGCCGGCCGGCTTAAGCCAGAACGCGACAGTGTCCACCGGCATAACCGGCCACTCCTCCGGCCGCGGGATGTGGTGAATGCCAAAGACGTACCAAAGGACGACGTCGGTGTTTTCCACGGACCGCCCCTGCCGCACCCATTCGGGCATTCCCAGCCCGCCTGTGCCTTGGTTCACGAACTCGCCGGCCGGCCAGCGTTCCGCGGCATCGTTGGGCGTCACCCATACCGTGTGCCCGATGACCTCCGCACGCTGGAAAACCGGAGATGCCGGGTCAAAGAACGACGGGAAAGCTGCGCCGGGCACCAGCTTGTACGACACCGGGGTCCCGAGCCCGTTGACCGAGTTGTCGTTCGCCACCGTCCAGGCCCGCTGGGTCTCCCAGGAGTAGTCGTCGTGCCCCTCGGTCGTGATGGGGGTCTTGTTCTGATGCAAGGCGAGCCCGTACGGATTGCCCGGACCCATCGGGACCATCGCGGTTTCCGAACGGTAAACGGTATTTGCGGTGCCGTCGATGTCCAGGTCGAGCCGGGCCACGAGGAAGTGCTGGTGGAAGGGTGCGTAGGTGCGGTTGTCCACCAGCGTTCCGCTCGGATGCTGCTGGCCCTCGCCGAAATGGCTGACCACCATGATGCCGGTGGCCCTCACCTCACACTCAATGTTCCCGTCCTGGTAGAAGCGCCAGTACACCAGGTATTCATAGTTGGCCACGGTGACATGGAAAGAAATCACCAGTYGACGTATCCGGCGCACTTCCATGCCGCCGTCGTGATCGATGTGCTTCCATAACACCGCCCCATCCTCTTCGTGGATGCAGATGGCGTTCCTGATGGTGTAGGGCTCCCCCGCAGAATTGTGCATGACCGCATCCAAATACCGGATTTCCCGAGGCAGTCGCAGCCCAGTTCCAGCGAGGTCGTCATGAATCCCAGACCCCATTCGCCGACGTCGAACGCGGTGCGCCGGTAGTGGTCATCGCTGGGATCCCGGTAGGGAACGGCCATTTCGGCGAAGGACAGGCGGTTCGCGATCGGCCGTTCGCGGCCGCCGTCACGATAGCTGACCCGGTGCAGCGTCAGCCCCTCGCGGTAGTTGAACCCGACGCGCATGGACCAGTTCTGCCAGCTGATCCTGTTGCCGTCCATCTGAAAGGAAACGCCTTCGGGCTGGACAATGTCCAGCGGCTTGAGCGGTTCGCGGGTGCTTGCGTCGCGGAGCCGGTCCGGGATCAGCGCCGGGACATATTCGCCCATGATCTCGGGACGGTCCACCACAAAAGTGTCCTCGATGTCCAGCAGTTCCATGGAAGCCAGGTCAATGACGCAGTGGAACCCGTTGACCGGCCCCGCATAGGGGTTGGCGCCCGCACGGGCACGGACCCACGTATCGGACCAGCCGATCCGGCGCCCCTGGTACTCCTCCCGGATCATTGACAGGCCATAGGTCCACACGTCCATGAAGACCAGGGACAGATCAGTGATGCCGCGCTTGGCAAGCGCAGCGATCACCTGCGGGTGGCTGCGCAGCGCTCCGTCAGCTTCTTCCCACTCGTCGACGGTCATGTTCGCCTGAACGCCAGGGATATGGGTGAAGGAGAGGACAACCCCGTGAGTCAGCGACAGCCGCGCCTGGTAGGTCTTGTTGGAGGACCGTTCGAAGCAGTTCACGCCGACGATCCGCTCCGGAGCCGGCGCGTCGGCATCGGCTTCGAAGGCTACGACGGCAGCCTTTTCCGGTTCGATCAGCTCGATTGCGGCAAGCCGCCACGCCGGAAACGTGACGCCCTGCGCGCTCGCGAGCAAGGACGCAGCTGCACGGAACTCGTCCTCGCCCAGCGGATCCAGCGGATGAGACGGCGCGGACCTTCTCACGGCGCCCTCCTTCTGCGAGATCACGTTCACGGCCCGCTAC
>NZ_JBFTZW010000082.1:0-13142 GCF_056406555.1 Arthrobacter sp. P1_B4 | reverse complement strand
CACCAGCTGAGATTCGGCCGGGTTCGGCTCAGGAACCGGCCACGATGTCCCCCACCTTCTCCTGCACCCAGTCGTGGAAGGCGCCGATGTGGTGCTCGCTGGGCACCAGCACGCCGCCCTTGGCATAGACCTTCGATCCCATGGCCGGCTGGCACCGCTCGCAGGCGTCGAAGTCCTGCTGGTTGACGCGGTGGAACAGCTCCACGGACGCGCTGACGTCCTTGCCGCTCTCCACGACGCTGGGCACGTAGAGCCAGTCGCACTCCACGATCGTGTGGTCCGCGGCCATAGGGAACATGCGGTGGATGATCACGTGGTCCGGGACCAGGTTCACGAACACTGTGGGCTTGATGGTGATGGCGTAGTACCGGCGGTCCTGGTCCTCCCCCACCCCCGGAATCAGGTCCAGCCCTTCCGAGCCGTCGATGGTGAAACCCTTGACGTCCTCGCCGAACTCGGCGCCATGGCCCACGAAGTACTGCGCAGCCAGGCCGTCAGCGAATTCCGGCAGCACCTCGGTGAGTTCGGGGTGGATCGTGGCGCAGTGGTAGCACTCCATGAAGTTCTCGATGATGAGCTTCCAGTTCGCCTTCACGTCATAGCGGATCCGGCGGCCCAGGCTGAGGTTGGCCACGTCGTAGCCTTCGATCGCCTTGAGGTCGCCGAGCCGTTCCTCGATGGCACCCATCACTTCCTCTTCGAATGACGGCGGCTCGTCAGCCAGGCACACCCAGACGTAGCCCAGGTATTCGCGGATATGGACCTTCACCAGGCCGTACTCGTCCCGGTCGATGTCCGGCATCTTGGTCAGGTTGGGGGCCGCGATGAGTTTGCCTTCGAAGTCATAGGTCCAGGCGTGGTACGGGCACTGGAACGAGCGGGCGGCTTCGCCCTGCTCTTCCATGCACAGCTTGACGCCCCGGTGCCGGCAGATGTTGTAGAAGGCACGGATTCCGCCCTTGCGGGTCCGGCTGATCAACACGCTCTCCCGCCCCACCTGGACCGTCCTCCAGGCACCCGCCTTGTCCAGGTCCGCGGACCGGACGGCGCAGAACCACATCTGCTCGAAGATCCGCTCCTGCTCCGCCCGGAATACGGCTTCATCCACGTACGTGTAACCGGGCAGGGTGGGGATCAGACTCGGAGCGCTTACCTCAACAGACAATTTGTCCTCCTAACGAACAAAACGAACAACGAAAGCTGGAACTTGTTGGGACGGGATTCTTGGGTCAGGTTTCAGGCACGGTTGTCAGGACACGGCGGCAGCCCCCACCAGGGCCACCAGCGCGGAGGCGTCCGCACAGGCAGCCTGCCCGCTGGGCGAGCCCAGTGGCCGGGCGGGTGCAGCGAGCAGGCGCCGCCACTTCGTGAACAGCCGCGGCTGGTTCATCCCGAGAACCGCCACCGGAACATCCCCCCGGTAGTACACGGCAAGACAGCTATGCGTCAGGACGTCGCCGACTTCGATCTCCACCCGGTCATAGCCGGCGCAGTGGCCGGCGAACTGCAACTTGACGCCGTACTGGTCGGACCAGAAATAGTGAGGCTTTGCCGGCTTCGGTGGGGCATCAGAGTCCAGCAGCGCCTCAACGGCCAGGGCCGCACGCTCCAGGGCGCCGGTCCAGTGCTCCACCCGGCGGTGTGTGCCGGCTGCATGGTCGAACCAGGAGGCGCAGTCGCCCACGGCCACGATCCCGGGGACACCGGTGCGGCCCATGGCATCGCACAACACACCGCCGCGGAGTTCCACGCCGGAGCCCTCCAGCCAGCCGGTGTTCGGCTCGGCTCCAATGCCAACCACCACGACGTCGGCGGCCACATAGCGTCCACCGGCCAGCCGGAGCCCGGTGACGTTGCCTTCGCCGCTGTAGAAGTCCTCTATGACTGCTGAGGAAATGAGCTCCACGCCGTTGGCGGCATGGAGCCCGGCCACCACGCCGCCCATCTCCGTACCGAGCTGGGCGGCGAACGGGACGGCCTTGGTGTCGATCATCGTGACTTCCATGCCGCGCGACGCGGCAGCGGAGGCCACCTCGGCGCCGATGAATCCGGCCCCGATCACAGCCATCCTGCTCCCGGGCACCAGCTCGGGGGCAAGACTCTGTGCGTCCGCCAGGGTGCGCAACGTGAACACATTGCTCAGCCCCGCCAAGATAGGCAGCTGCCGTGCCTTCGCGCCGGTGGCAATGACAATTCCGTCCGCTGTCACGCTGCGGCCGTCCGTCAGGAGGATGGTTCGCGAAGAGGCATCCAGGGACGCGGCTCCGGCTCCGAGCAGCCATTCGGCCTGCAGCTCGTCGGCGTCGGACTCCAGGAAAAGGTCCTCCGCTGTGATGGCGCCGAGCAGGAAGTCCTTGGACAGCGGCGGCCGGTCGTACGGCCGGTGCGGCTCGTCGCCAATAATGACCAGCCGGCCGGTAAAGCCTTGGGCGCGGGCCGCCCGGGCGGCGGAAAGACCCGCCAGGGAAGCTCCCACAATCGCAAGCGTCTGCATTTCGACGTCCCTTCAATTGCTTCTTACGCAACAACAATCGCTATATGCAACAGCGTGATTCATGCCACGCCCACTGTCAAGGGTCCCTCCGCCAAAGGGACCCTGGCGCGAAACAGAGAGGTAATACCTTGACAAGCATTGTGACCTACCGCACTCTGTTGCTTATTGCGATTGCTGTTGTTCACTACGGAACACGACCAGCGGCAGTTGCACAGCCACGGATCCCGACCGAAGAAGAGGTCCCTCCATGCACAAGGCATGCCCGCTCAGCGAACTGGCGCCCGGGGAAGCGCTGCGGCTGAACACCTCACCGCCCATCGCCGTCTTCCACACCGAGGAAGGCGAACTCTTTGCCATTGACGACACATGCACCCACCAGGATGCTTCCCTGGCGGACGGCTGGGTGGAGGACTGCTGGGTCGAATGCCYGCTCCACGCATCCAGGTTCAACCTGCGTACGGGAAGCGTCGACGCCCCGCCGGCCAAGCTGCCGGTCCGCTCCCACGAAGTCACAGTGATCGACGGCGACATCATGATCACCGAATCCAATGAGGTTCCCAACCTCCCCCCAGGCCTGACAGTGGACGGCCACGTCTAGCCCCAGCCCATGAATCCGAACAGAGGAATCCCTCATGGCATTGAACAGTGACATTGGCTTGAACAGCGACACGAACTTGAACAGTGACATCGGTGTGGACACCGACGTCAACGTCACCACCCCCGCCGGGCAGGCGGCAGTCCTCACGCCTTCAACACCTTTGGAAGTGGAGCCAACTGCCCCGGATCCCCTCCCTCCCGCATTCGTCCCGGATACCGAAAACTATGATCAGCTCCTGCAGGAACTGCGTCAGGGCAAGACCGAGCGGGCCGTGACGGAACGTCGGAACCGCAAGCTGACCCTCGACAAGGTCACATTCGGGATCACGGGTGCATGCGCCGTCGCCTTCGTGATGTGGGGTTTCCTCGGAAGGGATAGCCTTTCTGCCACGTCGCAGGGCGTTCTCGACTGGGTCATGGAGTACACCGGCTGGCTCTTCATGGTGTTGGCTTCTCTCTTCGTGGTATTCGTGCTGTGGCTCGCCGTCGGTAAGTTCGGCAACATCCCGCTGGGCAAAGACGGGGAAAAACCCGAATTCCGCACCATCTCCTGGATAGCCATGATGTTTGCGGCAGGCATGGGCATCGGGCTCATGTTCTACGGCGTGGCTGAACCCCTGTACCACTACATCTCACCGCCGCCCGGAACCGTGGACGGACGGACCCCCGCAGCCATCCAGACCGCCATGGCAACGTCCATCTTCCACTGGACCCTGCACCCCTGGGCAATGTACGCGGTTGTTGGCATCGCCATGGCCTACGGCAGCTACCGTCTGGGGCGCAAACAACTCATCTCTGCGGCCTTCACCTCGCTTTTTGGCATACGGATGGTCGAAGGGCCCGTCGGCAAGTTCATCAACATCCTGGCAATCTTCGCCACGCTGTTCGGCACCGCAGCGTCGTTGGGCCTTGGCGCCCTCCAGATCGGCAGCGGCCTGACGTCCAATGGCTGGGTCGGGGAGATCGGCACCCCGGTGCTCGTGGTGATCGTTGCTATCCTGACCACCTGCTTCGTGGCCTCCGCGGTATCYGGCATCAGCCGCGGCATCCAATGGCTGTCCAACATCAACATGGTCCTGGCCGTCGTCCTGGCACTCATCGTCTTTGTTGCCGGCCCCACGCTCTTCATCCTCAACCTGATTCCAGCCGCGATCGGTGACTATGCCAGGGACCTGGCCGAAATGTCTTCCCGGACGGAAGCCGTGGGAGACGAGGCATTGCGGAGCTGGATGTCCAGCTGGACGATCTTCTACTGGGCCTGGTGGCTGTCCTGGACGCCGTTCGTTGGAATGTTCATCGCCCGCATCAGCCGGGGACGCACCATCCGGCAGTTCGTCACCGGAGTACTGCTGGTTCCGAGCATTGTCAGCGTGATCTGGTTCGGCATCTTCGGCGGCACTGCCTTCAGCATCCAGCAGCAAGCCGACAAGACGGAGAACCCCGCTGACGGCCTCGTGAAAATGGTCGACGGCGCACCCTCCATATCCTTCGACGGTGCCCTCTTCGACCTGGTCAAGAACCTGAACATGCCTGCCTGGGCAACCACCGCAGTCATCGTCCTGGCCATGGTCCTCGTGGCAATCTTCTTCATCACCGGAGCAGACTCAGCCTCCATCATCATGGCCTCGCTGAGCTCCAACGGAGCCAGCGAACCTCGCCGCGGACTGGTGATCTTCTGGGGCCTGCTGACCGGCGGAGTGGCAGCCGTGATGCTCCTGGCCGGCGGCGATGAACCGTCCGAAGCACTATCCGGCCTGCAGCGCATCACAATCGTGGCCGCCCTGCCTTTCGTTCTGGTCATGCTGCTGCTGTGCGTCGCACTGGCCCGTGACCTGCGCCGCGATCCGCTGGCCTTGCGACAGAGGCTCGCCACGACCGTCGTCGAACGTGCCATCCGCACCGGCGTGGAACAGCACGGAGGCGTCCAGTTTGATCTCGTGACCAAGCATGAGTGCGACGGACGCTGTTCCTCAGTCACCCGCTGCCCCGGCGATGCCACAGACAGCGACGCCAAATCCGGCGCCTCTCCCGACGCTGTCGCCACGAAGTAGGAGGAAATCGTGACCACAATTCTTGATGGCCGCCCCGCCGGCGGCATTCCAGCCGCAACGGYCGAGGCCGCTGCTAAGCCCTCGTCGCCCAAAACCCGCACGCCTGAGTTCGTCCTCACCCTGGCCTGCCCCGAAAGGCCCGGCATCGTCCGGGCCGTCACCGCCTTCCTGGCCGACCGCGGTTTCGACATCGTGGAGCATCAGCAGTTCGATGACCACGTCAGCGGGAACCTGTTTCTGCGCACCGCCTTCACCGGCGGGCGCACGGACACCGGTGACGGAACCCGTCCAGATCCCGGTTTCGACGGGCTCAACGACCGGGTTTCCATCGCGGAGAGGCTCACGGCCGGCTTCGCGGCAACAGCCGCCGAATTTGGCATGGACTTCACCTTCCACGACGGCCGGCCGCAGCGCCTCCTGGTCATGGTCTCCAAATTCGGCCACTGCCTGAACGACCTGATCTACCGGTGGCGCGCGGGCAGCCTGGGTGCGGAGATCGCCGTCGTGGTTTCCAACCATGAGGACCTTCGCGCTATGGCCGAAAACGCCGGGCTCCCGTTCATCCACGTTCCGGTGACCCCCGACACCAAACCGGAAGCCGAGGCGCGGCTGCTGGAACTCGTGGCCGGGTACGACGCCGACTTGGTGGTCCTGGCGCGGTATATGCAGGTGCTGTCCAATGATCTGTGCACAAACCTGCGCGGCCGGGCCATCAACATCCACCATTCCTTCCTGCCGGGCTTCAAGGGCGCGAAGCCGTACCACCAGGCTTACGACCGCGGCGTGAAGCTCATCGGGGCCACGGCGCACTACGTGACGCCGGACCTGGATGAGGGACCCATCATCGAGCAGGAGGTCTTCCGGGTGGACCACAGCCTGGATGCGGACGCCCTGGTGACGGTTGGCCGGGACGCCGAATCACAGGCCCTGTCCCGGGCTGTGAAGTGGCATTGCCAGCACCGCGTCCTGCTCAACAACACCCGCACCGTCGTATTCCGCTAACGCGAACCAGGAGAACAACTTATGAGCGCATCACCACGCGTCGTCATCATCGGCGCCGGCATCGTCGGCACCAACCTCGCGGACGAACTCGCCAGCCGCGGCTGGAACAACCTCACGGTCGTCGAGCAGGGTCCGCTGGAACTGGCCGGCGGTTCCACCTCGCACGCCCCCGGCCTGGTCTTCCAGACCAACCCGTCCAAGACCATGACGGAATTCGCCAGCTACACGGTGGACAAGCTGCTCTCCCTCAGCGCCGACGGAGTGTCTTGCTTCAACCAGCTCGGCGGGCTTGAGCTTGCCACCACCGAGGTGCGGCTGCAGGACCTCAAGCGCAAGCTGGGGTACGCCACCTCTTGGGGCATCGAAGGCCGGATCATCGACCCCGACGAGTGCGGGAAGCACTACCCGCTGCTGACCACCGGGGCGCTGGCGAACGGCAACCAGGTCCTCGGCGGCCTTCACGTCCCGACGGACGGCCTGGCCTCCGCCGCCCGCGCCGTCCAGCTGCTGATCAGCCGCACCCGCCAAGCCGGCGTGACCTACCTCGGCTCCACCACCGTGACAGGCATCCAACAGACCTCGGGCAAGGTCACCGGCGTCGAAACGGCCGACGGCGTGATCCCGGCGGACATTGTGGTGTCCTGCGCCGGGTTTTGGGGCCGCGAGCTCGGCAAGATGGTTGGCTTGAAGGTGCCGCTGCTGCCGCTGGCGCACCAGTACGTGAAGACCACGCCACTTCCGGAGCTGAAGGGCCGGAACGAACTTCCCAACGGGGCCCGACTGCCCATCCTGCGCTTCCAGGACAAGGACCTCTACTACCGCGAGCACGGCGACCGGATCGGCATCGGCAGCTACGCGCACCGTCCGATGCCGGTGGACATGGAACGGCTTCCCCGCGTTGGCGCGGAGGAGATGTCCGATCACCGGATGCCCTCGCGCCTGGACTTCACCATGGAAGACTTCCTGCCCGCCTGGGAGGACAGCCAGGACCTCCTTCCGGCCCTGCGCGGGGCCCGGATCGAGGACGGGTTCAACGGCATCTTCTCATTCACTCCCGACGGCGGCCCTCTGCTGGGCGAGTCCCCCGACGTCGACGGCTTCTTCGTTGCCGAGGCAGTCTGGGTCACCCACTCAGCCGGCGTCGCCAGGGCCATGGCGGAGTTGCTCATCGAGGGCCAGTCCCGCACCGACCTGCACGGCTGCGAGCTCACGCGCTTCGAGAAGGTCCAGACCAGCGACCAGTATGTCAGCGAAACGTCCCAGCAGAACTTCGTGGAAATCTACGACGTCCTGCACCCGCTGCAGCCGAAGGAATCCCCGCGGGACCTGCGCGTCAGCCCGTTTAACATCCGTCAGAAGGAGCTCGGGGCGTTCTTCCTGGAGTCCGCTGGCTGGGAGCGCCCGCATTGGTTCGAGGCCAACCGCGGCCTGCTCGACGAACTGCCGGTGCAATGGCAGGCACCCGAGCGGGACGAGTGGTCCGCGATGTTCCACTCCCCCATCTCGGCGGCCGAAGCGTGGAAGACGCGTACCGCCGTCGGGCTTTATGACATGACGCCGCTGAAGCGGCTGGCGGTCACGGGGCCCGGGGCGCTGCCACTGCTGCAGCGGCTGAGCACCGGCAACATCGCAAAGAAGCCGGGTGCCGTGACGTACTGCCTCCTGCTGGCGGACGACGGCGGCATCCGCAGCGACGTGACGGTCGCCCGGCTCGCTGAGGAGCAGTTCCAGCTCGGCGTGAACAGCAACGTGGACTTCGACTACCTCCGTGTCGAGGCCAGGAAGCAGTCGGCGGCGGATCCAGCCCGGTGGGTGCACGTTTCCGACATCACCGGCAGCACGTGCTGCATCGGGCTCTGGGGGCCGCTGGCACGTGAAGTGATCGGCAAGCTCAGCACGGACGACCTCAGCAACGAGGGCCTGAAGTACTTCCGCACCAAGGACATCTCGGTGGGCGGCATCCCCGTCACCGCCATGCGGCTCTCCTATGTAGGCGAGCTTGGCTGGGAGCTATACACCACCGCCGAGTACGGGCTGAAGCTGTGGGACCTCCTCTTCGATGCAGGAAAGGAGCACGGCATCATCGCGGCCGGGCGTGGAGCGTTCAACAGCATGCGGCTCGAGAAGGGCTACCGGTTGTGGGGCACGGACATGACCTCCCAGCACCACCCCTACGAGGCCGGCCTGGGATTCTCGATCGCCAAGGACAAAGAGGGCTTCGTGGGCTGCGACGCCCTGGCCGCCTTCAGGGAACTGCCGGCCACCAGGGCGCTGCGGTGCCTGACCGTGGACGACGGCACATCCGTGGTGCTGGGCAAGGAACCGGTGTACGTCAACGGCGAGGCCGCCGGCTATGTCACCAGCGCCGCCTACGGCTACTCGGTCCGCAAGCCCCTCGCCTATGCCTGGCTGCCTGCCTCGGTGACCGAGGGCGACGCCGTAGAGGTGGAGTACTTCGGCGGGCGCATCGCGGCGACTGTCACGGCCGAGCCGCTCTTCGATCCCGGCATGGAGCGGCTGCGCGGCTGACGCGATCCGGCCCGCCGGTCTGGGGAAATCCCGAGGCTGGCGGGCCGTTCGCGCGAACAGACAATGGAGTCCGCCCTCCTGCCGCCAGCTGGCATTTAACGGCAGTCCCGGCGTCGGACACTGCCGTTATCTGCCACGTGGAGCAAGAGAGGCGCAACGGAATGGCCCCGCCTCCCGGGCTGGATCCCAACCAGGAAGCGGGGCCGCTCCGTCGCAGTGGCTAGCTCGCCGTGGCCGCCCCAAGCGCGGCAGCCGGCTCGAGGCGCTCCACAGGGTGCGGCACGAAGCGGACGAACATCGCCTTGAAGCCCGGGGTGTTGGATTCCCGTGCCACGTTCTCCTTGTGGACCAGGGCGTTGGCCTCGGGGAAATACGCCGCAGCGCAGCCCTTGGCCGTCGGGTAGGCCACGAGCCGGAACTTGTCCGCCTGCCGGTCGTGACCCCGGAACGTGCTCACCACGTCCACCAGGTCCCGGTCCTGGAAACCGAGCTCCGCCAGGTCCGCAGGGTGCACCAGGATCACCCTGCGTCCGTCCGAGATCCCGCGGTACCTGTCATCCACGCCGTAGAACGTGGTGTTGTACTGGTCGTGGCTGCGGATGGTCTGGAGGACCAGGTGGCCCTGGGGCGGGGTCAGGTACTCCAGCGGGCTGACGGTGAACCGTCCGCGGCCGATGTCTGTCTTGAAGGACCGGGTGTCCCGCGGCGGGTTGGGCAGTACGAAGCCGTTCCTGGTCCGGATCCGGGCGTTGAAGTCCTGGAAGCCCGGGATGACGCGGGAGATGTGGTCCCGGACCACGTCATAGTCCCCGGCCATGGCCTTCCAGTTGACCGGATGGTCCTCGCCGAGCGTGGCGTCAGCCATCCGGGCGATGATCACCGGCTCCGCGAGCAGGTGCTCGGAGACCGGCTTCAGCCGGCCCTGCGTGGAGTGGACCACGGACATGGAATCCTCCACGGACAGGAACTGGGCGCCGCCCGGGTGCTTGTCGTCCCTGTCTGTCCGGCCCAGGGTGGGAAGGATGAGCGAGGTGCGCCCGTGCACGATGTGGGAGCGGTTGGGTTTGGTGGAGATGTGGACGGTCAGTCCGATCCGCTGCATCCCGGCTTCCAGGGTTTCGGTGTCGGAGCAGGCGAGGGAGAAGTTGCCGCCCATGGACACAAACACATCCACCTCGTTCCGCTCAAAGGCCTCCATGGCCTCGACGGCGTCGTAGCCGTGGCCGCGCGGAGACGTGATCCCGAATTCCTTGTCCAGGGCTTCGAGCAGCCATTCCTTGGGCTTCTCCCAGATGCCCATGGTCCGGTCACCCTGGACGTTGGAGTGCCCGCGGACCGGGCAGGCCCCGGCCCCGGGCTTGCCGAAGTTGCCCTGCAGGAGCAGGACGTTGACCATTTCCTTGATGGTGTCCACGGAGTGCGGCTGCTGCGTCACGCCAAGGGCCCAACAGAAGATCGTGGCCTTGGACCGGATCAGCATTCCGGCGACGTCCTCGATCTGCGTCCGGGCCAGGCCGGTGGCCTTCTCGGTCTCTTCCCAGTCCAGCTCCCGGCGGGCGTCGCGGTAGGCGTCGAAGCCGTCCGTCTGCGCCTCGACGAAAGTCCGGTCGACGACAGTGCCGGGTGCCCGATCTTCCTCCTCCAAGAGCAGGTGGCCCAAGGCCTGGAACAAAGCCAGGTCCCCGCCCACCTTGATCTGCAGGTACTCGTTGGCCAAAGGTGTGCCGTTGCCGAGCACACCGGAGACGGTCTGCGGGTCCTTGAAGTTGAACAGCCCGGCCTCGGGCAGCGGGTTCACCGCCACCACCTTGCCGCCGTTGTCCTTGCATTCCTTGAGCGCTGAGAGCATCCGGGGATGGTTGGTGCCGGGATTCTGCCCGACCACAAAAATCAGTTCCGCGTCGTGGATATCGTCCAGGGACACGGTGCCCTTGCCGATCCCGATGGTCGGATTCAGCGCCGAACCCGAGGACTCGTGGCACATGTTTGAGCAGTCCGGCAGGTTGTTGGTGCCCAGGGCCCGGGCGAACAGCTGGTACATGAACGCCGTCTCGTTGGCCGTACGCCCGGAGGTGTATAAAACGCAGCGGTCAGGGCTTGAAGCGCGGATGTGCTCCCCGATCAGACCGAACGCTTCGGCCCAGGAGATCGGCGAATAATGCGCGTCTCCTTCCCGGATGACCACGGGCTCACTGAGCCGGCCCTGGTTGCCCAGCCAGTATTCCGTCTTCCCAGCCAGTTCGGCGATGGAATGCCGGGCCCAGAACTCCGCCCCGACCGTGCGCAGGGTGTTCTCCTCCGCCACCGCCTTCGCGCCGTTCTCGCAGAACTCGGCCGCCTTGCGCTTCTTATCCGATTCCGGCCACGCGCAGCCCGGACAGTCGAACCCGCCGCGCTGGTTCAGCCGCAGCAGCGAGTGGGCCGTCCGGGATACTCCGGCCTGGGCCACGGCGCGCTCCAGCGCCACCATCACTGCCTTGACACCGGCTGCTTGCTTCTTCGGTGTGTGGACTTCCAGCTCGTCCTCGTTAATGTCCGCGACGGGAGCCGGCTGCCTGCCTAATTTCACAGCTTCACCTTGGTCAGCGTCTCCCGCTCCGCCCCGATTGTGGTGCTGTCGCCATGCCCGGTGCGGACCACGGTTTCGGGAGGGAGCGTCAGCAGCCGTTCCCGGATCGAGGAGAGGATGGTCGGGTAGTCGCTGTAGGACCTGCCGGTCGCCCCTGGGCCCCCGTTAAACAGAGTGTCGCCGGTGAACACCGTTCCCTCCCCCGCCAGCAGGAAGCAGGTGGATCCGGGTGAGTGGCCGGGGGTGTGGATGGCCCTCAGTGTCGCGCCTCCCACGCGGAAGACCTCGCCATCGGCAAGATCACGGTCCGGCTTGACGTCGGGATAAACCTTTTCCCAGAGCATCAGGTCATCGGGGTGCAGGTGGATGGGGGCATTCACCGCCGCTGCGACCTCGCGGGCCGCGCCGATGTGGTCGTTGTGCGCATGGGTGAGCAGGATGGCAAGGACCTTCCGGCCGCGGACCTGGTCGATGATTGCGGCTGCGTCGTGCGGGGAATCGATGATCACGCATTCTTCGCGGTCGCCGACGATCCAGACGTTGTTGTCCACGTCCCAGGTGCCGCCGTCGAGCGAAAACGTCCCCGACGTCACCAGGCTCTCGATGGTGACGCTCATGCGGGCTCCGCCACGGCCGCGAGATCGGCGGCCGGCCGGATTTCAACCACGGAGCGCAGGACCTTGCCCTCGTGCATCTTGCCGAAGGCCTCTTCCACCTGGTCGATGGTGATGCGTTCGGTGACGAAGGCGTCCAGGTCCAGATTGCCGAGCTTGTAGTGCTGGACCAGCATCGGGAAGTCGCGGGACGGCAGGCAGTCTCCGTACCAGGAGGATTTCAGCGACCCGCCGCGGCCAAAGACATCCAGCAGCGGCAACTCGAGCAACATGTCCGGTGTCGGCACGCCCACCAGCACTACGCGGCCGGCGAGGTCCCGGGCGTAGAACGCCTGCTTGTACGTTTCGGGGCGTCCCACCGCCTCGATCACGACGTCGGCACCGTTGCCGCCGGTCAGCGCCCGGATGGCTTCTATCGGGTCTTCCCTGCTCGAGTCCACGCCGTGGGTGGCGCCGAGGGACTTGGCCATTTCCACTTTGTTGGGGTCGATATCCACCGCGATGATCGTCGTCGCGCCGGCCAGCTTCGCGCCGGTGATCGCGGCGATGCCCACGCCGCCGCAGCCGATGACGGCGACGGATTCGCCGCGCTTGACCTCACCGGTGTTGATGGCGGCGCCGATGCCGGCCATCACACCGCAGCCGAGCAGCCCGACAGCTGCGGGATCGGCGTCCTCGTCAACCTTGGTGCACTGCCCGGCCGCGACGAGCGTCTTCTCGGCGAAGGCCCCGATGCCCAGCGCGGCCGTCAGCTCGGTGCCGTCCTCCAGAGTCATCTTTTGCGTTGCATTGTGGGTGTTGAAGCAGTACTGCGGCTGGCCCTTGGCACAGGCACGGCACTCGCCGCACACCGCGCGCCAGTTCAGGATCACGCGGTCCCCGGGAGCGACCTCGGTGACATCCGGTCCCACGGCGCTGACCACGCCGGTGGCCTCATGGCCCAGCAGGATGGGGAAATCATCGGTGATTCCGCCCTGCTTATAGTGGAGATCAGTGTGGCAGACGCCGCAGGTCAGAATGTCCACAAGCGCCTCACCGGGTCCGGGATCCGGCACGAGGATGTTCTCGACCGAAACAGGGGCATTCTTTTCCTTGGCGATGACCGCCTTTACTTTGTGAACCATAGTTCCTGTGTTCCTTTCCTGAGTCCGCGAGGGACTCTTTTGCGGGACTCTTGGCGACGGACACGCGATGCCAATCTGGCCCAGCCGTTGCGGCCCGAAATCGTCTGCCCGTTCCCCCAAGCTCTTGTCCTGTGCTTTGACGGTGAGGGCACGTCCCCCACC
>NZ_JBFTZW010000081.1:0-13291 GCF_056406555.1 Arthrobacter sp. P1_B4 | reverse complement strand
CCGTACGGGCGTCGGGGATGCCGATCACCGTGTCGAGGAACTCGCCCTCGACGAACATCGGCGTGCCCTCGACCTCGAGACCCAGCCCGACGAAGAACGCCGTCACCTCTTTGAGATCGGCAACGGTGATACCAACATGATCGAAACGCCGTACCTGTGACATGAGATCAATCCTCCGTTGTTCATCTTGTCGATCCATCGGAATTGCGGAGCCGACGGGGATTCTCAGCACAATCATCGGCGAAATTCTTCAGAGCCGCATCGCCGTCGTCCTCTGCGATGAAGCACTGACCGTTGATGAAGCACTGACCGTTGGGGAGGAAGCCGTCCACGTAGCCGGGGTCCCGTTTCCACCCTGAGGGGAACATACTGGGGTGGTGAGAATCGACGCCGTGTCAGGGGCAGAGGGGAGGCGGCGGCCTGGGGCCGGCACGAGCCCGTATCCGCCGATCGCCGACTATGGGTTCTTGTCGGACTGTGAGGCCAACTGCTTGATTGCATCGAGCGGGCAGGTCGAGTGGATGTGCGTGCCGCGTCACGACTCACCGAGCGTGTTCTCCACTATCCTCGACCGCGCCGCGGGTGGCTTCAAGGTGGCGCCGTACGGCGTCCGGGAGCCCACTGCGCGCCGCTATCTCCCCGGCAGCTTGATCCTGGAGACCACGTGGCAGACCAGGACGGGCTGGCTGATCGTGAGGGATGCCCTGGTGATGGGCCCGTGGCACCACACCGACGAGAGGGCCGGCCGGTACCGCCGCCCGCCGACGAACTACGAAGCCGAGCATTGCCTGCTGCGCACCGTACGGTGCGTCAACGGTGCGGTTGAGCTGTCCGTGCTGTGCGAGCCGGTCTTCGGCTACGGCCAGCGCCGGGCACGGTGGGAGTTCTCCAGCCCCGGATACGGAGAGGCCGTGACCGCCAGCGGCGATGAGGGGGATCCGGTGCTGCATCTGACTACCGACCGCCGGCTGGGCATCGAGGACTCCATCGCGGTCATCCGCAGCCGGATGACCGAGGGCGAGCAGGCCTTTATCGCGCTCTCCTGGGGGTCGCTGCCCCCGCCGCGGACGTGGGAAGAAGCCACACGCAAGCAGTGGCAGACCACTGAATTCTGGAGGCAATGGATCACCGGGGGCGAGTTCCCCGACCACCCGTGGCGGGAGCAGCTGCAGCGCAGCGCGCTGACGTTGAAGGGCCTCACCTACGCGCCGACTGGAGCTCTGGTCGCGGCGCCCACCACCTCGCTGCCCGAGACGCCCGGGGGAGAGCGGAACTGGGACTACCGGTACACATGGGTGCGCGATTCCACGTTCGCGCTCTGGGCCCTCTACACCCTCGGCCTGGACCGGGAAGCCGACGACTTCTTCGCTTTCATCCGCGACGTCGCCGCCGAGGACGACCTGCAGATCATGTACGGCATCGACGGCGAAAGGGACCTTCCCGAGGTCACTGTCGAGGGACTCGGCGGCTACGACGGCGCCCGCCCCGTCCGGATCGGCAACGCTGCCGCCCACCAGCGCCAGCTCGACGTCTGGGGCATGATGCTGGACTCCGTCTACCTCCACGCCAAATCCCGTGACCAGCTTCCCGAGCCGCTCTGGCCCGTCCTGCTCCGCCAGGTCGAGCAAGCCGCCGCGCACTGGCGGGACCCCGACCACGGCATCTGGGAGGTCCGTGGCGACCCGAAGCACTTCACCTCCTCAAAGCTCATGTGCTGGGTCGCCCTGGATCGTGGTGCCCGGCTGGCGCGCCTGCACGGTCAGGCTGATTACGCCCGCAAGTGGGACGCCGTCGCCACGGAGATTCACGAGGACATCTGCCGCAATGGTGTCGACGACCGAGGCGTATTCGTCCAGTCCTACGGCACGATGAACCTCGATGCCTCGCTTCTCCTTGTTCCGCTCGTCCGATTCCTGCCCATCAGCGATCCACGCGTGCGCGCCACGGTCTTGGCCATCGCCGATGAACTCACCCGGGACGGACTCGTCCTGCGCTACCGCCCCGAGCAGACCGACGACGGTCTCACCGGCGACGAAGGGACCTTCACGACCTGCTCGTTCTGGCTCGTCTCAGCCCTGGTCGAGATCGGAGAGGTGGTACGCGCCAAGGCACTGTGCGAACGTCTGCTGTCCCTTGCCAGTCCCTTAGGCCTCTACGCTGAGGAGCTGGATCCGGTGAGCGGCCGTCACCTCGGCAACTTCCCACAGGCGTTCACCCACCTGGCCCTCATCAACGCGCTCGTGCACCTCATCCGCGCCGAAGAAACCAACCGCGCGGCGCAGTTCGCCCCGGCCCACCGCACGCCCTGRTACGCAGACGAAGGTCAAGGTATGGATTGCAACGACGGGCTCACGCTTCCACGGGAAGCCGCCCTGACGCGGGTCCCGGAACCGGATGTTCTGCCCCGCCGCAGCCGTGCGGAGAGGTGACCGATCCGGAGAGGCAAGGAGCAGCCCATGTGGAGTGACGTGCAGGAATCCGGGCCCTCCGTTGTTGATTGCTTCCTTGGTTTTCCTGATGCGGACATGGGTAGGTCAAAGAAACGGACCGCCGTGAGGCGGTCCGCCAAGTGTGAATGGGATGGTTACTCGGCCTTGAAGGTGAGCGAATCGTCGCCGCTCGACCAGAGCAGCTTGCCGCTTTCATACGTCATTGCAATGGGCCGCTTCAGGAATTCCTGAACCCAGAGTCGCTGGTAACCCTCAGCGCCTACACATCCCTCAG
Source organism: Arthrobacter sp. P1_B4 (assembly GCF_056406555.1). Classification (NCBI taxonomy): domain Bacteria; kingdom Bacillati; phylum Actinomycetota; class Actinomycetes; order Micrococcales; family Micrococcaceae; genus Arthrobacter; species Arthrobacter sp. P1_B4. The sequence continues at coordinate 10,567 of NZ_JBFTZW010000081.1, read as the reverse complement.
CGCCTGTCGCAATCTTCCCGGCGACGGTGAGGATGTTGCCCTTGATGACCACCGGGGCGCCCAGGGGCCCGCATGGGGTCCGCACGGTCAGCAGCAGCTCACCGTTGATGGACGTGAGCTGAGCCTTGACGGCTCCGTTCGCCGCCCACGGGAGGGCTTTACCGTTCGATGCGGCTGAGACGCTGTCGTAGGTGGTGCACGGCGCTCCGGGCAGGAATGGGGCGCACGTTTGCTGCGGCTGGGATGTGGTGGCCGGGAGGGGAGTGGGTGCACTCTTGTCAGCTTGAGCGGATGCTGAGAGGGGCGTCGGCGTGGACTGCCCGCCAGGTGGCGTCGCTGCACATGAGGTCATGAGCAGTGAAGCCAGTAGAACGGAAATCTTGAGTGGCAGATGCCGAGCACGATCCATTATTCCCCCTAGGAATGAACGCTGAACCTGACCATAGACGTAGGACCTCTGATTGTCATTAGGTTTGGGTGACCAATTTTTGGGGCCCCTTCTTGCATGGGTAAGCGGGGAGGGGGACGAATAATTGACCACGCATTAGCCGAGCAATCCAACGGCAAATATCCGCCCCCAGCCCTGGGGTGGGAGGGACAATGAAGCCATGACCACACCCCAGGCAGCATTCGCGGCCTTCATGATCGCAGCCCTCATCTCAACCGCGATCTACTTCACYGTCACCTACCGACGCACGACCAAGAGGATCGCAGACAACGCCAACACCCAGGGGGAGGCGGCAATCGCCGTTGGCACCGACCAGCCGCGAAAGCCTGGTCTGGCAGCCAAGCTGAACTACCTCCTCTTCACGGACAAGCACCCGCACTTTGACGCGCGCGACAGCCACAACCACACCGCACCTCACAACGGGAGCACCAACCCGACCTCCACGGCCGCCAATCACTGAATCAGCGGCAGCGGCGGGTCATGACGCCACCCCAGCTACTCCACCACTCGCGCGGAACGGATCGGACAAGGAACCATGGACACAACACAAGCAGTAATCACAGCCCTCATCATCACGGCATTGATCGCAACGGTCGTCTACTTCGTCGTCCGCAAGAAGGTGGGCGCCGGTAACAAGCACCCTCACTTCGAGCCGCGCGCTACCCGCGACCGCGAACTGGGCAATGACGGCCGCTATTACCCGAACGCCACCCGGGTCAACGGAGGCTACAACGGCGGCGGCAGCCTCCCAGGCTGACGCCAACCCAGCTACTCGCAGCGGAAACCCCCGGAAATCACTGGATTCCCGGGGGTTTCCGCTTTGCGCACCCTCTGCATAACACTACAAAAACGCGGGGGAGTAGGACCCGAAAAGCCCATGGCGTAGGTTGAGCCCATGAACACCCGCCGCCGCCGACAGGCCACCCTGTGGACCCTGGCCATCCTGGCATCCCTCCTACTCACCGCCGCGGGCCTGGCCATGACATTCTCACTCATCCGCACCCCAGGGGAAGGCCCTGGCCACGCCCTAATCTTCGCCGGAACTGCCGCCTCGGCCGCTGCAGCCGCCTGGGCACGCCTGAGGGATCTTGGATGGCCGATAGTCCTGGCCGTCGCGGCACCGGCCCTGCTGGTCGGCTGGCCGGATGCCGTCATGCCCGACAGCTTCATTCCGCACCTCGGGGCCGTGTTAGCTCTACCGGCAGCGCTCATCGGGCTCATCATCGGGCTGGTGGCGGGCGGGCGGCCGGAGAGCGGCCACCAGGAGCAGGGTCTACCTCCCGGGGGCCATCCGGCAGGCGGGGGATGATGGCGGCATGGATGCATTACTGAGCTGGATGCGAAAGTCGCTCGAACGGTTCCGCACCCGGAAGGGGTATGTGTGGATCGTCCAGCATGACGAGTCGCCGCACGACACGATCCTTGGCGTGTTCGGCGACGAGCAAAGCGCCAGTGACTACGCCGATGTGATGGGCTTCCAATTCACCAACGGCGTGATCTGGGGGAAGTACAAAATCGGGTCTCGGGTTGACTCCAGAGGGGAGCGGTCTCACGACTGAACCAAGCCCCTTCTGTAGCGTTATACATAGTTACCTTACATAATGTTGATTATCGGCGTTTAGATCTTGTGCGGTGGGAGGCCTTGGACGGGGCCTTGAGGCGGAGGAAGCTGGTCGAAATGTTGCTCTGGGCGGCGGCATCTTCGTCACCGAGCTCTGACCTCTTTGCGGGAGGAAAGAAATCCCGAGCCGGCAGTAAGAGCCCGGTCAACGAAAGAGCGATGAAGACGACCTGGTGGATATGGTCAGTACCCGGCGGAAGCTGACCAATCAGGTGGGCGGCCCAGAACAGCGGGTAGAACCAAAGTGCGTACCACGCCCAGGGTTCGCCTCGTCGATATGGCACGAGCACGATAAGACCGCCAAAAAGTCCCAGCCCGAACGAGGCGAGACCGTTCGCCCGATACAGCCCCACGTTTGCGCCCATCGGAACCGCAGCGACAATCGCGCCGAATGCCAGGAGGCCCGCGCTGACAATTGCGAGGCAGATCCGGCCGATCAGTAAGGGCCACTTTCTCTCATGCACGAGGTCAGACTAACTGCCGCAGGTGAGTGCTCGCGCTCAGTCGTTGTTTTTAGCCGTGCGGGTACGCCCGTTCGCAGGTTGACGTAACTTGCGGCGTGGTGAAGTGGCGTGGCTCCGAGGCGTCACCCAGCCTCCTGCGGGTCGGCCAAGCCAACGCCAGGACTCGATCAGCGGCAAACAGGCAAACAGGCCATCAGGCCAATTCTTCCGCAGGGTGCCGACGGGCTTACTCCCCCGCCGGCTCTCACTGAGGCCGCTTCGCCGCAGCTTCTGGCCGGGGTGTCAAGGGTGGTAGGCTGGCCCCAAATTCACCACTTTCACCACTTTCACCACTTTCACCTACTTTCACCCTGGAGGTCCCGGTGCGGAACCCGTTCAAGCCCACCGCAGGGGCCACGCCGCCGGACTTGATTGGGCGGGCCGGGCTCTTGGATGAATTCGAGTACGGCCTGCAGCAAGGCTCGGGAGCACCCGGGCTTTTGACCATCATCACCGGATCCAGAGGCATCGGCAAGACAGTCATGCTGAGCGCCGCGGAACGGATCGCGGGAACTCACGGCTGGGCGGTAATCTCCCGAACAGCAAACCCCGGTTTCCTCGCCGGAATCGGCGACGACATGCTCCGGCTTGTCGAGGAACTCGGAGACGGGCCCCCAACACGGAAAATCACAGCATTCTCGGCGGCAGGGTTCGGACTAACAACGCAACTCCCCCAGGAACGGAGTGCCGACTGGCGACGGACCGGGAACGAACTTCTGCGGCTGTTGGACGCCAAAGGTACAGGACTCGTTATCACCATCGACGAGATACATGCGGTGGACCGCACAGAAATTTCCCAACTGGCCGCTGAAGTGCAGCATTTCATCCGCGACGGACTGCCCATCGGCCTCATCTTCGCCGGCCTGCCATCCGCCGTCTCCGACCTCCTCAATGAAGGAGTGGCGACCTTCCTGCGACGCGCCGACAGGATCAATCTCCACGAGGCAGCCATCGCCGAAGTCACCGCGTCCTACAGCGAGCTCTTCAGTGAGGGAGGGATAGACGTCTCCCCCGGCCTCGTCAGTGAAGCCGCGGAGGCTACGGAGGGCTACCCCTTCCTTATTCAGCTTGTGGGCTACTACCTCTGGCTGGAGGCCGGAAAGGCCGACTGGAAACTGGATGAGAGCAGCGTGCACAGCGCCATCAGCGCCGCTCAACGACGAAACACACTAGTAGTCGTCGAGTCAGCGCTATCGGATATCTCGGACAAGGACCGCGAGTTCCTCGACGCCATGGCCCTTCAGGATGGATCATCGGCAGCGGGCCTGATCGGAAACATCATGACGGCCAAGCCCAACGTGGTTTCCAAGTACCGAAAGAGACTCATCGCCGCGGGCCTGATCGAGTCAGCCGGCTACGGCAGGGTGGACTTCGCAATCCCCGGACTCCGCCAATACCTCCGCGAAACAGCGTCGGCCTGATGCAGTGACGGAACGTCAGCGGAGCTCCTCGACCAGCCCGATGATGATTCCGGCGGGGCCGCGGACGTAGCACAGCCTAGGGGGCCGGGAATTCTTGCCGTTGACGAATACCGTGCGTCGACAACATCCAGGAATCGGCGGAAAGTCCGCACCGGATCATGACGGAAGAAGCTCCGGGCCGGGCTCCTTGAGGAAGCCGGCCCGGAGCTCGTAACGGGTCACTCAATGACGGCGCCCGGCCCGGAGCCCGGATCAGGCGGAAATCTTGTCCGCCATGCCGGAGTGTGCCGCGCGGGCCGCCGGCACGCCGTCGCCGTCCTGGCCGTACAGCCAGTCGTTGTACCGGAAATCGTTGTCCATCCGGCTCTTGAAGAGCAGGTTGCGCAGCGTCCGGGCCAGCCCGGAGACGTGCCAGGATTCGCCCCAGACGCGGGCGGTGCGCTGGACCCTGGCGGTGCGGCCGGCGCGGAGGCTGTTGAATTCCTTGATCGCGCCGTCCCAGGCTGCGGGGTTGACGCCGGCGGCAGTGAACACGGTGCCGTTGGTGACGTCCTGCAGGACTGCTGCGTCCTCGAGCGCCTGGCAGGCGCCCTGGGCCAGGTACTGCAGCATCGGGTGCGCGGCGTCGCCCATCAGCACCATCCGGCCGGCCACCCAGTTTTCGATCGGATCGCGGTCGTACATGGGCCAGCGCATGCTGGTGCCCAGGTTTTTCAGCGCAGCCTGGACGGCGGGGACGCAGTCCTTGTACGCGGCCTCGAGCTCGTCGACTCCCCCGTATTGCTCCTCGCCGCGCTCAAAGGAGGCGGACTTGAAAACGGCCACGGTGTTCAGCAGCTCGCCCTTGCGCAGCGGGTACTGCACCAGGTGGCAGTCCGGTCCGAGGTAGACAATGACGTCCTCGAGGTCCGCTTTGGGTGTGTGTTCGGTTATGGGCACGGTGCCGCGGTAGGCGACGTAGGCCGAGGGGACCGGCTCGTCGCCGGCAACGAGCGGGCGCAGGGTGGACTTGAGCCCGTCGGCGCCGATGACGACGTCGGCCTCGTAGTCCACGCCGGCGGCCGTGTGAGCCACTCCCCTGCCGTTCACGGTCTCCACGCTCTCGACCATGACATCGTTGACCAGTTTCACGCCCGCCGCTTCGCAGCCCTCGAGCAGGACCCGGTGCAGGTCGCTGCGGTGGATCACCACGTAGGGCGCACCGTAGCGTTCCTCGAATTCCCCGCCGAGGCTCTGGCGCGTGAGCTCCTCGCCGGTGACGGCGTCGCGGAAGACCAGGTGCTTGGGCTGGACGCCAAYCTCCAGGGCCTTGTCCAGCAGGCCCCAGCGCTTCAGGACGCGGGAGGCGTTGGGCGCCATCTGCAGCCCAGCGCCGACCTCGCCGAATTCGGGGGCCCGCTCCACGAGGGTGACGTTGGCGCCGCTTTCCCGCAGCGCGAGGGCTCCGGCCAATCCGGCCATTCCCCCTCCGATGACGAGGACATCAGTGGACAGTCCGTCGGTGGACAGGAAACTGGTTGACGGGACGTGCTCAGACATTGCTTGCTCCTGTTAGTGAAGGGGAGGTTGAGAGTTTTGATTTGAGTTTGAGCCCGACGGCGGCCAGCAGGACCGCTGCTATCGCGGCTGCACCGGCGAAGGCCAGGAAATTGGAATTGACGCCCAGTCCGGCAGCCAGCAGGAGGCCACCGATCTGGGGTGCGGCGACGGCGCCGATGCGGCCCGTCCCCAGCGCCCAGCCCAGCGCGGTCCCCCGCAGGTGCCCGGGATAGTGGCTCGCGACGGCGGCGATGATGAGGCACTGGGTGCCGTGGGTGCCGACGCCGGCGAGGACCAGCATGAGGTAGACGACCGTCACGGGCGGTCCCGTAACCAGGACCACGAGCGCGCCGGCGGCGACGGCGGCCGCGGCGATCGCCGTCGGGATCGGGCCGAACCGGGTCCCGGCCCAGGCCGTGATGACCGAGCCGGCCACCGCACCCAGGTTGAGGGCCAGGGCGAAGGTCAGGGCTGAGCCCAGGTTGTACCCGGCCAGCTGCATGAGGTTGGGCAGCCAGGTTCCCAGCCCGTACCAGGCGAACAGGGTAGCGATTGTCGCGAGGGCGAACAGCAGGCTCACCCCCAGGTAAGGGGCGCGGAGCAGGGACTTGAAGCCGATCGGCTCTTTGAGGTTGCGAGTTCGCCTGTCCTCGGCGCTGACCGGGGCCAGCGTCTCGGGCAGGTATTTCAGTCCGAGAGGCACCACGATCATCAGTGCGAGCACGGCCACGAGGAACATGGACTCCCAGCCGAAAGCAGGGATCAGTTGGATGCCGACGAGGGCGGCGATGGACCCGCCGATCGGGACGCCGGACATCATCAGGGTGGCGATGGTAGACCGCCACTTAGTGGGGACCAGTTCGGCAACGAGGGCGTTCGCCGAGGGCACCAGGCCACCGAGCCCAATGCCCGCCAAGAGCCGCAGCCCCCCGAAGACGGCTGCGTTGGGGGCGAAGGCGCAGAGGATGGTGAAAATCGAGAAGACGATGGCACAGCCCAGGATGGTGCGGCGGCGGCCCCACGAGTCGGCCATCCGGCCGGCGAAGATCGCCCCGATCATCATGCCGACGAAAGCCATGGAACCAATGGTCCCGGCGGTGGCCTTGGTCAGCCCCCAACCGGTCTCGGAGATCAGGGAGGACTGGACCGTGCCGTAGACGATCAGGTCGTAGCCATCGAAGACCACCAACAGCCAGCAGACCAGGACGGCGGCTGCCGAGCCTTTGGAGAACCGTGATGCAGGCCCACCAACGGTAGAGGGGGCAGGGGCCCCCGGCGAAGACCGTTGCGGCACTGCAACAGATTGTGTGTGATTCATGCCACTCACTGTCCTAGCCGCCGCAGGTGAACCACAATACAATTCTGATGTGCAGAACAACCCATCCGGCAGAGCGGCCCGGAAGCCCGTCCAGAAACGGCCCACCTATTCCATCGAGGCGGTGGACAACGCGCTGCAGCTCCTCCAGCTGCTCCGCGACGGCGGAGCACTCCGGCTCAAGGACGCCGCCGAGGAGCTGGGCGTGGCGCCCTCCACCGCCCACCGCCTGCTGGCGATGCTGGTCTACCGGGGTTTCGCCGTGCAGGATGAAAACCGCCGCTATGTCCCCGGCCCGGCAATGGGCGTCGGGCCGGCCGGCCTGAGCTGGACCCGGCTGCTCCGGTCACTGGCCCAGCCGCACATGGAGCTTCTCTCTGCACGGCTCAACGAGACGGTGAACCTCATGGTGCGGGTGGGGACGAAAGTGCGCTTCCTGGCGACGGTGGAAGGGAGCAATGTGCTGCGGGTTGGTGACCGGCAGGGGACGGTGATGGCCGCCAACAAAACGTCGGGAGGCAAGGCCATGCTCGCCGAACTGGAACAGCCGATGATCGACCAGCTCTTTCGCAGCAACAATGCCGAGATTGGCGGGGACACCATTGCGGCCGCGGAGTACCCGGCGTTCCTGCGCGAGCTTGACTCCGTCCGCAGCAACGGATTCGCGGCCAATTTCGAAGGCACGGAAGAGGGCGTGAGCGCGCTCGGGATGGCCCTTCACAACCGGCACGGGCACGTGGTCGGCGCACTCAGCGTCGCCACTCCGGCGACCCGCTTCCGCCGCGTGTTTGACGCCGGACTGGTCCCCGCCCTGCGGGAAACCTGCCGGCAGCTGGAGATCGATATCGCGGCCAACCCGGCCGAGCCGGACTGAGCACCGCGGCCGCCCGGTTCCGGGAATTCTGACCAGCAGAATATGTTGGGGGTCACACACCGGCATCCGTAGAGTCGAACTACGCCAAAGAACTGTTCTGACCTACCGAGGAGGCCCACGTGTCCATCAGCGCCGAGAACACGACTCACGAATCAGTGGCCGCGGGGCACACTGCTCCGGAGCCGACGCCCGAAGAAGCTGCCCAGCTCAAGGAGCTGTACCGGGATTTTGACCGCGAAAACCTGATCCCGCTGTGGACCGAGATCGCAGACCTCATGCCGATGGTCCCGACCCCCAAGGCGGTCCCCCACGTCTGGCGGTGGAGCGACCTGTACCCGCTGGCTGCCCGTGCCGGCGATCTGGTCCCGGTGGGCCGGGGCGGGGAACGCCGGGCCATTGCCCTGGCCAATCCAGGCCTGGCCGGGACGCCATACGCCACCCCCACGCTGTGGGCGGCCATCCAGTACCTCGGCGCCCGGGAAACGGCTCCGGAGCACCGGCACTCGCAGAACGCGTTCCGCTTCGTCGTCGAGGGCGAAGGGGTCTGGACTGTGGTGAACGGGGACCCGGTGCGGATGTCCCGCGGCGATTTCCTACTGACCCCGGGGTGGAACTTCCACGGGCACCACAACGACACCGATGAGCCGATGGCCTGGATCGACGGCCTGGATATCCCGTTCGTGCACTACGCTGACGCCGGCTTCTTCGAATTCGGCACCGAGCGCGTCACCGACGAGGCGACCCCGGACATCTCCCGCTCCGAGCGGCTCTGGGCGCACCCGGGCCTGCGCCCGCTGTCGGGCCTGGATGACACCACGAGCTCCCCCATTGCGGCCTACCGCTGGGAACATACGGACCGTGCCCTGTCCGAGCAGCTGCTGCTCGAGGACGAGGGCCACCCGGCCACTGTGTCCCAGGGCCACGCCGCCGTCCGCTACACCAACCCCACCACCGGCGGGGACGTGATGCCGACCATCCGGGCCGAATTCCACCGCCTGCGCGGCGGGGCCAGCACCGAGGCCGTCCGCGAGGTCGGTTCCAGCGTCTGGCAGGTCTTCGAAGGCTCCGGCTCCGTGGTCCTCAACGGCGAAACCAGGACCCTCGCCAAGGGCGACCTCTTCGTGGTCCCGTCGTGGCAGGAATGGTCGCTGCAGGCCGGAACCCAGTTTGATCTGTTCCGCTTCAGTGACGCCCCCATTTTTGAACGGCTGAACTTCAACCGCACCTACATCGAAGGACGCAACAAGTAATGAGACTCCTCACCCTCCGCACCTCTGTTGGAGACAAGACAGTAACTAAGGCCGTCCGCCAGGACGGCGACACCCTGACCGAGATCGACGGCTTCGCCGACGTCGGAGAACTGCTCCGCACCCAGGGCTGGGAAGCGACGGCGAAGGCGGCGAACGGCGCCACGTACCCGGCCGAGGGCGCCGACCTGGACGCCGTGGTCCCCTCCCCCGGCAAGATCATCTGCGTGGGCCACAACTACCGCAACCACATCAAGGAAATGGGCCGGGAAGTCCCCGAGTTCCCCACCCTGTTCGCCAAGTACCAGGAATCACTGATCGGCCCCAACGATGACCTGGCCCTGCCCCAGGAATCCGACGCCGTCGACTGGGAAGCCGAACTCGCCCTCGTGATCGGCAAAAAAGGCCGCCGGATCAGCGAAGCCAACGCCGCGGACCACATCGCCGGCTACGCCGTCCTGAACGATGTGTCCATGCGCGACTACCAGTTCCGCACCATCCAGTGGCTGCAGGGCAAGACCTGGGAGAAGTCCACCCCGTTCGGCCCGGCCCTGGTCACCAAGGATGAGTTCACCGCCGGCCCGCTGATGACCTCCGCGGTCGACGGCGAAGTCCAGCAGAGCACCCCGACCGGGGATCTCGTGTTCACCCCGGAGTTCCTGGTCTCCTACATTTCCACGATCATCACGCTGAACCCGGGCGACGTGATCGCGACCGGCACCCCGGGCGGGGTGGGCCACGCCCAGGACCCGAAGCGCTACCTGCAGGAAGGCCAGGTCCTGGTCACCACCATCGAGGGACTGGGCCAGCTGAAGAACCGCGTCATCAAGGAAGCCTGATGGTTGCCCGCCAGGACCAGACGACGGACCCGGAACTGCTCGCGGCGCTGCTGCAGGCCCGGCGCGGCACGGCGTTCTTCGCCCGCAAGCTCAATGAACTCAGTGACTCGGAGCTCGACGGCGATTCGCTGCTGCCGGGCTGGACCCGCCGCCACATCACGGCGCACATCGGCTACAACGCCCGGGCGATCGCCCGGCTCATCGAGTGGGCGGCCACCGGAGTGGAGACCCCTATGTACGCCTCCACTGCGGTCCGGGACCACGAGATCGACTTCGGCGCCACGCTGAGCCCGATCGCGCTCCGGCACCTCTTCGACCACTCGGCCGTGCACCTGAACGTCGAATGGCGCGACCTGCCCGGGGACGCCTGGCACCACAAAGTCCGCACCATCCAGGGCCGGGAAGTGCCCGCCACGGAAACGGTGTGGATGCGCAGCCGCGAAGTCTGGATGCACGCCGTCGACCTCGCCAACGGCGCGAGCTTCGCAGACATCCCGGCACCGGTGCTGGAACGGCTGCTGGCGGACATCACCGGCGCCTGGCACACCCGCGGCACCGACAAAGGCCTCGTGGTTAAGGTCCCCGACCGCGAGCTCACGTTCGGGGACACGGCGTCGGCGACCCCCACCGTGGTCTCCGGACCGCTGGCCGCCGTCGTCGAATGGGCCGCCGGCCGCGGCAATGGCGGCGTCACAGCTACCGGGCCCGGCACTGAAGCGAAAGACGGGACGGTTCCAGCCGCCCCGAAGTGGATTTGAGC
>NZ_JBFTZW010000080.1:0-13333 GCF_056406555.1 Arthrobacter sp. P1_B4 | reverse complement strand
GGTCCGCGCGGACCTGGCTCGGCGCGGAGTCCATCGGTGAAGGGGCAAGCGCTGATGTCCTCGTCACGGCCGAAGATCCGCGGAGCAATCCGGCCACGCTCCGCCGGATCCGGCATATCGTGCTGCGTGGGCTGCCGGTAGGCCGGGAGCCAAGCGGCCATGAGGAATAAATTGAAGCTTCAAGTAATTTAGCTTTATAGAGTCGCCGAAGGCCGGCGGCTAACAAATCCACGGAGCGTTGCCATGACCGCAGAAGCCAGCACCCAGGACCTCCTTCCTGCCGAACTCACCATGGGCACCGTGATGCTCAAGGTCGGCGACATGAAGCTCATGACCGGCTACTACCAGCGCGCCCTCGGCCTGGAGACTGTGGCCGAACAGGACGGCGGGCTCTACCTTGGGCGCCAGCAGAAGCCGCTGGTGCATCTGGCGCCTGCCCCGGACCTGCTTCTACCTTCCCGCGGCGAGGCCGGGCTCTTCCACACCGCCCTCCTCTTCGAGGACCAGCACTCCCTGGCGGCCACCATCGCCACCGCGGCCCAGTACGAGCCCCAGTCCTTCACCGGCAGCGCGGACCACCTCGTCAGCGAGGCGTTCTACTTCAACGACCCCGAAGGCAACGGCATCGAGCTGTACTGGGACCGGCCGCGGGCGGCGTGGTCCTGGGAGGGCAAGAACGTCGTCATGGACAGTCTCGCCCTGCCGCCGCAGCGCTACCTGCAGCAATACCTGACCGAGGAGTCCGTGGCCGGCCAGCGCCAGGCCGCCGCCGGCGTCGGGCACGTCCACCTGCAGGTCGGCGACGTCCAGTCGGCGCATGAGTTCTATGTCGGCACGCTCGGCTTCGAGAAGACCGCGGGCTGGCACGGCCAGGCGCTGTTCGTCTCGGCTGGCGGATACCACCACCACATGGCCATGAACGTATGGAACAGCCGCGGCGCGGGCCCCCGGCGCGACACGCTGGGCCTGGGCGAGGTCCTCATCGAAGTGCCCTCCGGCGACGACGTCGCGGCCCTGGCCGACCGGCTCAAGGCTGCCGGCGTCGAATCCCACCACACCGGCGCCGAGCTGCGCTTCGAGGACCCGTGGCGCAATCGGATCCGCGTCGCCGTGCGCTAGAAGTTCTGCCCGGCAAGCTGGCCGCTGGGTATCTCCAGCGCGCACAGGACATGTCCACTCTTCGCCGGCGGGCCTTGGTTGGGTTCCCCGGGCCAGCGAGGGACATGGCCACTGTTCCCAGGCGGGACATCGGAGCATGTCCATTGCCCACAGCCGGGAATAGACATAGACGCCATATGTTCATTGGTTGCTGTCAGGACGGGGCATGCCCAGCGACCTTCGCCGGAGTGGGCAAGGTTCCCCCGGGGCCAGCGAAGGACATGTCCACACTTCGCCAGCAGGACACTGGAACATGTCCATTGCTCGCAGCCGGGAATAGACATAGTTGCCACATGTCCAGTGCTCACGGTCGGGGGAGGGCGTGTCCACGGGCGGGGTCGGGTTCCCCGGGCCAGCGAGGGGCATGTCCATTGCTCGCAGTCTCGAATGGACATAGATGCCATATGTCCAGTGCTCAGGGTTAGGGGAGGGCATGTCCAGCGGGCGGGGCTGGGCCGTGCTGAAGCGGCTAGGCTGAAGCGACGTCGAAAACAGCGGTCTGCGGACCGCCGAACCCTAAGGACCAGCTGCATGGGATTCACCGAACTCTTTGTGTCCACCCACGAAGAAGCCCTCGAGCGCGCCGGCGCACTGGAAGGCGGCAGTCCGGCCGCCCCGGGCGCCGTCCGCATCCCGGAGATCAGCGACTTCGAGGTGGAGCGGCTGGGGGACCTCGCCGGCGTCGCCGTGCACGCCCCGGGCGCGGACTATGAACTGGCCATGGTCGACGTGGCCAGCGACTCGCTGCTCGGCGTCCCGGCGGCAATGGTCCGCACGCTGGCGGAACTGCTCAGCTATGAAACCGAAGGGGAGGGTGACGTCCTGGAGGATGTCGCCGCCAACTGGGCCGCCGAGGAGGACATGCCCTTCGGTCCGGACGAGGCCCGGGACTACGTGCGCCGGATTGCCGAGCTCGCCGCCGGCGTCGACCCCGCCACCAGGTCCGGCCTCTTCGTCTGGACGTCCTGACCGGCCCTCGAGGCCGCTTCCAGGCCGCGCGGTGGTGCGCCAAGCTCGTGTCAAGTCGAAATCCTGCCGGTGATCTGGCACAATGAACAGGTACTCGATCTGCGTGGCCCCTCTCTCCGCGTCTGGATCTTGTCCTTTAGAACCCCCAAGTACGGCCCGCCCCACGGGTGCAGAACGCCGGGCTCGACCCCGTTTCAGAAACAGGAGTGACCACAAAAGTGGCCGTAAAGATTCGCCTTAAGCGCTTCGGTAAGATGCGCGCACCGTACTACCGCATCGTCGTCATGGACTCACGCTCCAAGCGTGATGGCCGTGCTATCGAAGAGATCGGCAAGTACCACCCGACCGAAGAGCCCTCGTACATCGAGGTCGACACGGACCGTGCCCAGTACTGGCTCGGCGTCGGCGCACAGCCGTCCGAGCAGGTTGCCGCGATCCTGAAGATCACCGGTGACTGGCAGAAGTTCAAGGGTCTCCCGGGCCAGGAGGGAACCTTGAAGACCAAGGCTCCCAAGGCTGCCTTCGTTACCCCGGAAAAGGGTTCCGTGATCATCCCGGAAGCCATCACCAAGAAGGCCAAGAAGGACGAAGCTGCCGAGGCTCCCGCCGACGCCGCCGAAGCAGAGACCACCGAGGCTGAGTAAATTGCTGGCAGAAGCGCTCGAACACCTGGTCCGCGGGATTGTTGACAGCCCCGAGGACGTCAAGGTCAGTGCGAAGAACAACCGCCGCGGGGAAACCCTCGAGGTGCGCGTTCATCAGGACGACCTCGGACGGGTGATCGGCCGGCAGGGCCGGACCGCACGCGCATTGCGCACTGTGGTTGCGGCGCTGGCGGACGGCGAGCCGGTCAGGGTCGACGTCGTCGACACCGACCGCCGCCGGTAACGCTTTCAGCACTACTTGTCTTGAGTCCGGCCCCTTCACCAGATAACGGTGGAGGGGCCGGACTGTTTTCCCGTTATTCCGCACCAGAGAATACAGAATCACCAACCCCGAACAGAGGAACAGATGCAGCTCCAGGTGGCACGAATCGGCAAGCCCCACGGCATCCGCGGCGAAGTGACTGTCCAGGTGCTCACCGACGCGCCCGGCGACCGTTTTGTCCCCGGCACCCAGTTCATCGTGGAACCCGGCTCGGCCGGGCCGCTGACGGTGTTCAGCGCCCGCTGGAACAAGGACATCCTGTTGCTGGCCTTTGACGAGATCGAGACCCGCAACGAGGCTGAGGGCCTGCGCGGCGCCAAGCTGTTCATCGAAACCGAAGACATCGGCGCCGAGGACGACGATGAGGGCTGGTACGAGCATGAGCTCGTGGGCCTGGAGGTCCGCGTGGGCGACAATGTGGTCGGCAAGGTCTCGGCGCTGCACACGCTGCCCGTCCAGGACCTGCTGGTGGTCACGACGGATGACGGCAAGGAAGTCCTGATCCCCTTTGTCGAGCAGATTGTGCCCGAGGTTAACGTGGCTGAAAAGTACGTCCTCGTCACCCCGCCGCCCGGACTGTTCGAAGTCAACACGGACGAGGCGCCCGAGGCCCAAAACCCCGAGGCCCAAAACCCCGCAGCCCAGGATCCCAAAGCCCAAGGTGCCGCGGCCCGGAACTCCGAAGAGCAGGGCAACGCGTAGATGAGAATCGACGTCGTCAGTATCTTTCCGGAGTACCTGGCCCCGCTGGAGCTGTCGCTGATCGGCAAGGCCCGCCAGGACGGCCTGCTGGACCTCAAGGTCCATGACCTGCGTGACTACACCACCGACCGGCACCGCACGGTCGATGACACCCCCTACGGCGGCGGCGCCGGCATGGTCATGAAGCCCGAACCCTGGGCTCAGGCCCTCACCGCCGTGGCCGCCGGGCGGTCCGGGGACGCCGGTGCCCCTGACGACGGCGGCACCCCAGAGTCTGCCGGCCCGGACGGTGCCGCCAAGCCTGTCCTGATCGTTCCGTCACCGGCGGGGGAGCGCTTCACCCAGGCCACCGCCCATCAGCTCGCCGAGGAGGACCAGTTGGTGTTCGCCTGCGGCCGGTACGAGGGCATCGATGAACGGGTCCTGGAGTGGGCCGCGGAGCACTTCACGGTGCGCCCGATGAGCCTGGGGGACTACGTCCTCAACGGCGGCGAGGTCGCCGTGCTGGCCATGGTCGAGGCCATCGGCCGGCTGCTGCCCGGCGTCGTCGGCAACCCCGAGTCCCTCGTGGAGGAATCCCACTCGGACGGGCTGCTCGAATACCCCGTCTACACCAAGCCCTCCAGCTGGCGGGACCGGGACGTCCCGGCCGTGCTGCTGAGCGGCAACCACGGCAAGATCGCCCAGTGGCGCCGGCATGAGCAGTACCGGCGCACCGCCGAACGCCGTCCCGACCTCCTCGTGGAGTTCGACGCCGGCAAGCTGCCCCGCGCGGACCGTACGGCCTTCTCCGACCTGGGGTACGACGTCGTCGACGGCCGCCTGCTGCGCCGTCCCGACGCCTAACCGCCGGGATTGGGCTAACCCGCACAAAATGTGGCAAAATTAGTCCTTGTGCCTGCTGGGTTGCGAACCTGCCACAGGGGGAGCGCTACCAACAGCCCGGCACCCCGGCCCCGTCTACTCCTGACAGGGCCGGATTGACAAACTTTCGGCGGAAATTTGCGGGCGGCGCATGCCACCGGCCCTGACCGCCGTAACCCAACGTGAGTGACCTGTGGCGTTCACCAGGAGTGGATCAATGCATATCCTCGATTCCGTAGATGCAGCCTCGCTGCGCACCGATGTTCCCGAGTTCCGCGCGGGTGACACCATCAAGGTTCACGTGAACATCATCGAAGGCAAGAACTCCCGCGTCCAGGTCTTCCAGGGCTTCGTCCTTGGACGCCAGGGCGATGGCGTCCGCGAAACCTTCACCGTCCGCAAGGTCTCCTTCGGTGTCGGCGTAGAGCGTACCTTCCCGGTGCACTCCCCGATCATCGACAAGGTCGAGCTCGTCTCCAAGGGTGACGTGCGCCGCGCCAAGCTTTACTACATGCGTAACCTGCGTGGTAAGGCCGCGAAGATCAAGGAAAAGCGCGACTTCCAGACCGCCAAGTAAGCTTTTTCGTCTTCCACGACAGGCTTCCACCGCGGATCCACGGACCGTATCCGGTGCGTCAGCTAGTGCGGCGCCGGAGCTATCCGCAACAGCGCACATTAGTTCACGACAGCGCCAGGGGATACGGAACATGGAACAGCCAAAACGCCAGCCCAGGAAACCGGGCTGGCGTTTTGCGTTGCTGGCCCTGGTGCTCGCCGTGGCCATCAGCGCCGTGGTCCGCTCCCTGTGGGTGGACATCTTCTTCATCCCGTCCGCCTCCATGGAGCCGCTCCTGCACACGGGGGACCGGATCGTGGTGGCGCGGACCGGCTTCCAAGCTAAGCCCTTGGGCCGGGGCGACGTCGTCGTCTTTGACGGCCGCGGTTCCTTTGCCCCGCTCAACAGTGGCAACGGCCCCGTGGTCGATGCCCTCGCCGAAGCCGGACGCTGGCTTGGCCTGGCGGGCAGCGACACCACGTATGTCAAGCGCGTCATCGGACTGCCAGGCGACCGTGTGGTCTGCTGCGACGCCGGCGGCCGGCTCACAGTCAACGGCCAGCAAGTTGCGGAACCGTATGTGTATCCGGGGGACACCCCGAGCGATGTGAAGTTCGCCGTCCAGGTGCCTGCCGGGCGGCTCTGGCTCATGGGGGACCACCGCTCGATGTCCGCCGATTCCCGGAGCCTCCTGGGCGCCCCTGGCGGGGGCATGGTGCCGCTGGAACGCGTCATTGGCAGGCCGGTACAGATCATCTGGCCGCTTGATAGATTTGCAGCAGTAGCGCGGCCCGAACCGGCTGCGACAACGACGACGACGAACGGACAGTAGATGCCCGAGACCGAACCGCGCACTCCTGATCCGCAGGGCCAGGACCGACCCCGGGTTACCGCCTCGGCGATTCCCGCGGACGAGCCGGCGGATCCACCGGCTGGTGCGCCGGCTCCTGCTCCGGCGTCGGCTCCTGCGTCGCAGGACGACAGCACCGGTGCGCAGCGCGCTGATCGTATCCAGGCTGCCCGTATCGAGACTGCCCGGTCGGAGACTGCCCCGACCGCGGCTGGGCCGACCGCGCCCGCCCCGACCGCGGCTGGGCCGACCGCGCCTGAGCCGACGGGGAGGGAGCGGGCCGACGGCCCCGCCCACGCCGATCCAACATCCCGCCGGGCCAGGAAGGCCAAGGCCCGAGAAGGGCGCAGCCCGCTCTTCCTGTGGCTGAAGGAGGTTGCCACGGTGGTCGTCGTGGCGATCGTGCTGTCCTTCCTGATCAAGACCTTCCTGTTCCGGGCCTTCTACATCCCCTCCGAATCCATGGTCAACACCCTCGATGTGAACGACCGCATCTTCGTGAACCTGCTCGTGCCCGAGCCCATGGCGCTCCAGCGCGGGGACGTGGTGGTGTTCCGGGACAGCCAGGGCTGGCTCGCCCCCGCGGCTCCAAAGGCCAAGGGCCCCTTCACCTGGGTGCAGGACGGGCTGACGTTCGTCGGTTTGCTGCCGGACAACTCGGAACAGCATCTGGTCAAGCGCGTCATCGGGCTCCCGGGTGACCACGTGGTCTGCTGCGACGCCGGCGGACAGCTCACCGTCAATGGCGCGCCGCTGGACGAGAAATACATCAATTCCGCAGAGATTCCCCAGGTCCGCGACTTTGACGTCGTCGTGCCCGCGGGCAAGGTCTGGGTCATGGGCGACAACCGCAACCACTCCGCGGATTCCCGTGCCCATATGGACACCAACGGCGGCTTCGTCAACGAATCCGACATTGAAGGCAAGGCCGCCGTCATCGCCTGGCCGCTGAACAGGATGTCGGCCCTGGACAACTACCCGGACGTCTTCCGCGGCGTCCCCGCCCCGTCCGGAAAGTAAGCCGCCCGTCATGTCAGCAGCCCCCACCCTCGACTACGAACGCCGCTTCCGCAGCTCCGGCGCACGGCTCCTCGCGGGCATCGACGAGGTCGGCCGCGGCGCCCTGGCCGGTCCCGTCAGCGTGGGGATCGCCGTCGTGGACCTGCAGCAACAGAAGCTCCTGGCCGATGTCCGGGACAGCAAGCTGCTCAAGGTCGCGGACCGGGAGCGGCTGGTGCCGCTGGTCCGGGACTGGAGCGTCGCCTCCGCCGTCGGGCATGCGTCCGCGAACGAGATCGACGACCTCGGGATCATCGCGGCGCTCCGTCTTGCCGGGAACCGGGCCTGGTTTGCCGTGCTCGCCGCCGGCATCAGGCCCGAGGTTGTCCTGCTGGACGGCAGCCACAACTGGCTCTCGCCGGATCTGCAGCCGTCCTTGTTTGACGATGCCCCCGCCGAACCCGGCTGCGACGCCCCGGTGCACACACTGGTCAAAGCCGACATGCAGTGCCTCAGCGTCGCCGCGGCCAGCATCATCGCGAAAGTCGAGCGCGATGCGATGATGTGCGAGCTGCATACCCAGTACCCGGCCTACGGCTGGGACGTGAACAAGGGCTACGGCACCGCAGCGCACAAGGAGGCGCTGCGGACCTCCGGTCCCACGCCGTACCACCGGGTCAGCTGGCAGCTGCTCTAGCTGTTCTGGCCGCTCGGGCGCGACGGCCGGTGGCGCGCGGCCGGCGCCGGATGGTGCAAGATGGAACCATGAGTGCCGAGGACCTTGAAAACTATGAGACCGACATGGAGCTACAGCTCTACCGCGAATACCGCGACGTCGTCGGGCTGTTCAGCTATGTGGTCGAGACCGAACGGCGTTTCTACCTTGCCAACCACGTTGACCTGCAGGCCCGCAGCGCCGACGGCGAGGTCTACTTCGACCTGACCCTGCAGGACGCTTGGGTGTGGGATGTCTACCGCTCCGCCCGGTTCGTCAAGAGCGTCCGCGTCATCACGTTCAAGGACGTCAACGTCGAGGAACTGCCCCGCAGCGAGGAACTCGCCCTGCCCAAGGTCGAGGACCTGGGCAACTGACCCTGGCTTCCTAGTTTTCGGGTTTCCTAGCCCCTGAGTGGCGCAGGTTTCCCGTTGCGGTCCAGGGCAACGCCCTGCTGCCGCAGCAGGTCCAGCACACTCTCCGGATACGAACCGCAGCCATCCGGGTTCGCGGATCCCCGCTCGGCGGCGTGGTCGGACGCTGTGTCGCCGATTCCGATGGTTGCGACGGCCGCCTTCCATCCGCCGAGCCCCTCGATCTGCCTGGGGACCCACACGTTGGCCGCACCGTTGACGTAGTCCCACACTTTGGGGTGGACCCCCGGGCCGAGATAGATGCCGCCTCCCGCCGCCCGGGTGACGAGTGTGGGCAGTGGCAGGACCCCCATCAATTGCGCAGCCTGATACTCGGACATGTTCCATGGGGGTTCGTCGAAGTAGTACCAGCTCGCCGCGCAGATGCCGTACAGCTTAGGGCCGAACTGCGCGTAGTTCAGATACAGCTCCATGATCCGTTGCGGGGTCAGGGTGAGGCTGAACTCGGTGGCTAGCCCGGCCTCCAGCCCCTTCCTCAGGGCATTCGCATCAGGCCAAAGGAAGATGTTCTTGACCAGTTGCTGCGGGACCGTGGAACCGCTCGGGTCATCCTCGCCCTGCAGGTAGGCGACGGCCCTGTCCCGGAAATCATCAACGGAGAACGCGCCAACACGCGTTCCCAGCTGTTGGTCCTCGTGGGCGACGGCCGCGGCGATGACATAGCGGCTGATGTGGTTCAGGGACACGTACTGGTAGGCGATCGGGCCGCCGGTCTGCAGCATGTAGGCAGTGCGCGGGGGAGCGAACCAGATGAAGGAGACGGCGGCCAGCTCCGTGATGACCACCATGGCGAGGGCGAACTTGAAGCTCCTGGCGAGCAGACGCCGGACCCGGTGCTTGCGTTTTCCCGCCGGAGCTGCCGGCTCAGGCTCTGGCGCGGGGCCGGGCTCTGACCGCACTGGCGGGGGCCAGCTCCCGGGCTCAGGCCTTGCTGGGGCGGGCCCTGGCGCAAGCCGCGGTGGTGGGGGCCAGGTCTCGGGCTCAGGCGGTGGTGGTGGGGGCCAGCTGGGGCCTGCCTGCCCGCCGGGCGGACCCGGTTCCGTAAGCTGCTGCGTTCCCAGCGGCTGGGCCGCTCGATATTCCATACGCCGATCCTTCGGCCGATCCTCAGGAGAGACTACGGACGCCCCGCGGAATTCGAGGGGGTTGGGAAAAGCCTAGGCGGGCCTTGCAGGCATTGGCTACGTTTCGTTGTCTGACAATCGCATCAACACGTCCTGTCAATGCCGCCACGGAGTTGATCGCCGGAAGTGGCCGCCCGGGATCCGCCTGGATCCCGGGCCGTCGGCAGGCGCTTCGGCGAAGTTTCCCAACGTTGGTAGATGTGCACTCAGGGGGTATCTCCACTGTTGAGAAATTCGGTTACCTGCTGCGCAACCTCGTCGGAGATTCCCGTTTGCCAGCTCGTTTTGAAAAAGGGCTGATCGGCATAGAAGTCAGTATCGTCGTCGACAATGGCATACCGCGTCACTTCCGGATGCCGGTCCAGCCACATCTTCACTTCCTCGCCACGAAAACCTGTGTCCGCTGTCGGAGTAACGTCAAAGGTCTTGTAAACGTGTCGGTCGACTTCTTCACGGCCGCCGGGGATATGCCGCCATGTGGACGTTAGAACAACGGCTGCGTCCGTGTCGAAGATGATCTTGCAGACCTTGGACGCCAGGAAAGGATCGATGCCCATGAAGCCGCGAAAGCTCTGTCTTGTACCAACGCGGTTGACGACACCGTCAATATCGAGGAAAAGTACCTTCATTCCTTGTTCCTCCTGCAGTTCTTTCGTTCTGCCTTGATTATGCGATCAGCAGTGCTGAACGGGCTGCGGATACTTTTCTCATCACGCATGTGCTCTTGCAGCCCGGCGACGTTTTCCACATAGCCGAGGTGAGCTCTGTCGTCGTAATTGGCGGCGCTTCACGCTGGAGGCATGAGAGCTAAGGATGTGCTGGGCCGGCGCGGGGAGGACCTCGCGGCCGACTTCCTGCAGGCCCACGGCATGCGGATCGTGGAGCGGAACTGGCGCTGCCCGGAGGGTGAGATCGACATTGTCGCGCTCGACGGCGACGCGCTGGTCATCGCCGAGGTGAAAACCCGGAAATCCCTGGCCTTCGGGCATCCCTTCGAGGCTGTCGGCGCGGACAAGCTGGCAAGACTCCACCGGCTGGCAGCGGCGTGGTGCCGTGCCCAGGGGCTGTGGATGCCGCTGTGCCGCGTGGACGTGATCGCGGTGGTCGACGACGGCATTGGCGAGCCCGCCGTCGAGCACCTCAAGGGGGTGGGATAGATGGCCCTGGGCCGGACGTATTCCGTCGCCCTCGTGGGCCTCAACGGCTACATTGTGGAGGTCGAAGCCGACATCGGCCAGACCCTGCCGGCGTTCGTGATCCTGGGCCTGCCGGACGCCTCACTAAACGAGGCCAAGGAACGGATCCGGTCGGCGGCGCAGAATTCGGGGATCCCGCTGAGCCGCCGGAAGATCACGGCCAACCTCATCCCGGCATCCCTGCCCAAACGCGGTTCGGGATTCGACCTCGCCATCGCCATGGCCGTGCTGCTGGCGGCGAACGACATCCGGCCCACGGGCCGCACGGTCTTCATCGCCGAGCTCGGCCTGGACGGCCGGCTGCGGCCCGTGCGCGGCATCCTTCCTGCCGTGATGGCCGCGGTCCGGGCCGGCTACCCGGAGATCGTCGTGGCCCGGGCCAACGTGGCGGAGGCCGAGTTGGTCCCCGGCGCGCAGGTCCGGGGCTATGCCACACTGGCCCGGCTCGCGTTTGACTGCGGCGCGGACCCGCAGGACCTCGTCCTCGACTTCGAACCCGATACCGAGGACTCCGGCCACCCCGAACCCGGCAACGGTCCCGCCCTGGCGCCGGACATGTGCGATGTCTCCGGCCAGGCGGCGGCGCGGCGTGCATTGGAAGTAGCCGCTGCCGGTGCCCACCACCTGCTGCTGACCGGACCGCCGGGTGCCGGGAAGACCATGCTCGCCGAGCGGCTGCCCGGGCTGCTGCCGGACCTGGGCGACACCGAGGCCATGGAGGTGACCGCAATCCACTCGCTGTGTTCGCTGCCGTCGGGCTCCGTGCAGCTGCTGCGCCGCCCGCCCTACGAGAACCCGCACCACACCGCGACGGCGGTGGCCATCATCGGTGGCGGGTCCGGGCTGCCGCGGCCCGGGGCGGCGTCCCGTGCCCACCGCGGGGTGCTCTTCCTGGACGAGGCCCCGGAGTACGACCGCGGCGTTCTGGACGCCCTGCGGCAGCCGCTGGAAAGCGGAGAGCTGGTCATCCACCGCTCGGCCGGGTCCGCGGCCTATCCCGCCCGGTTCCAGCTGGTCCTTGCAGCCAACCCCTGTCCCTGCGGCAAGGCAACAGGCAAAGGAGTGGACTGCATCTGCACGCCCATCATGCGCCGCCGGTACCAGGCCCGGATGTCAGGGCCGCTGCTGGACAGGGTCGACATCCAGCTCGAAGTCGAGCGGGTCTCGCTCGCCGGCTTCGGCCAACCTGCGGCCGAGGAAGGAACGGCCAGCATCGCGGAAAGGGTCCGGGCGGCCCGGGCCCGCCAGCTGGACCGGCTGCTGCCATTCGGGATGGAAACCAACGCGCAGGTGCCGGGGCGGCTGCTGCGCGGGTCCTTTCGGCTCGATGCCCCCACCACCCGCATCCTGGACTACGCACTGGAGCGCGGAGTGCTGACCGCCCGCGGCTACGACCGCGTGCTGCGCCTGCCCTGTACAACAGGATTGCAGATGTCAGATGGCACTACTCACGTTCATATTCTTTCAGCCGGAATGAAGTGCAGATAAGCAGGTGCCCGGTCGCGCCCATGCCTGCGCGTTCCCGAGCCGACTCCCAAACTGACAAAGTATTCCGGAAGCCCTCGAAGTCGAGCTACTTAGCCTTGTCGCGGCAACCGCTGACGGCCACGCCGAGCGCCGGGGCTCCGGCCTTCAGCTGATCACTCGCCGCGTTGACCTTCTCCGTGATGGCATGCAGCGCAACGGCGTCATGGTCGGATGCCGCCTCCATGGACTGCACCCACAGCTTCGGCACCACCTCCAGCTGCCCCATCGCATCCCCTGCCAGATCCAGCGCTTTGATGCACTCCGGAGGCGTCACCCCCCGTGCCGGTGGTGGCTCACTGCCGACCGCGGCTCCGCCGACCGCTGCTCCGCCGATCACCATGCCGCCCAGCAGCATCGCCGCCGGAATGATGAAGCGCTTTTTGCTTTGCTTCGGCGGGACGGGTCCGTCAAAGGTCGGTCCGATCGGCCGCTGCGGCGATTGCCAGTCTTCATGCGGTGTAGTCATTGGTGCCCCCATTATCAAAACTGCGCGTAGTGCCATGCGGCAAAAATGCGTGAGCACCAGTTTCACACTGCCTCGGCACTTTTCATATGGGTTATGACCTATTTTCGACCCAGCCCATCTCAGAGCGCATGTCCACAATCTGAGATCTATTCTCAAGGCGGCACAGCTGAGAAATTCGAGTTCGGCGCGGGTTACAGAGCGTCGAGCTTGATGGTGGTGGACAGGGCGCGGGCGTCATCTCCGATCACACCATGCCTCCAGGCCAGAAAGTAGAAATCCCACCAGCTGCTGAACCCCGTGCCGTATGGGCATATTCAAGGGGCGTCTCGCCTCAGCCATCGAGGGATGAGGCACTGGCGGCGTCTCGAGCACCTCCGGACGATGCCTGAGCATCGCTATCTCCATCTCCCGCCATCGACGACGTCTCGGGCCAGGCCAAGGCACGAGTGCCTCCTGCTAACGGGGCCGCCGGGCGCCGGGAAGACCATGCTCGCCGAGCGGCTGCCCGGTCTGCTGCCGGACCTGGGCGACACCGAGGCCATGGAGGTGACCGCCATCCACTCCCTGTGCTCGCTGCCTTCGGGCTCCGTGCGGCTGCTGCGCCGGCCGCCCTACGAGAACCCGCACCACACCGCGACCGCGGTGGCCATCATCGGCGGCGGGCCCCGGCTGCCGCGGCCCGGGGCAGCGTCCCGTGCCCACCGCGGGGTACTCTTCCTGACGAGGCGTCAAAAACTATTGCGTACCCCACGGACGGGTCAACGCTCGCGATACCCAATCATGAAATGTAAAGGGCCGGACACTTCGCCCCAATCAACAATCCCTGACCTACTATGAGCTATGGAG
>NZ_JBFTZW010000079.1:0-13373 GCF_056406555.1 Arthrobacter sp. P1_B4 | reverse complement strand
CCCCGAAGTGGATTTGAGCACTGGCTAGACGGGCGTAAAAGCGGAAGGCCCCCTCGGTGACCTGGTCCCCGAAAGTTGGACTCGTAAGTATGCGAGTTCTACTTTAGCGGCCAACGATCGGTTGGCTCTTCGAAGAAGTCCCCGTCCCATTTGGGACGGGGACTTCTGCGTGCAGCTCTTTCAGGTCCGTTCGTTTCCTGTGCGCAACGACGGTCGTATGCAAGGATGGCTGAACTAACCTCCGGGGGGGAGGGGGTATCAATGACGGACGAAGGCAGACGCAGGGGCACGGTAGCCATCGCAGTAATCGGTGTGATTATGTGTCTCACAGGCTGCGCGGCCAACCCGCAATCCTCGGCTACCCAGCGGTCCACAACTACGCAATCCTCAGCCGCTCCGCAGCTCAAGGAATTCGATTCTGTCGATGATGCCCGTCGGGCAGTTGCCGGCGTGATCGCCTGCATGTCATCGATCGCCGTGTCGAACCACTGGTCCAAAGCCGCCTGGATGTCCGGTTCGCTGGCCGCGGCCTGGTGAGCCGCCACCACATAGGGGCGGATGTCGGCCCACTGGTCAAATTTCCGGGCCAGCCAGACCCTGATCAGCTCACGGTCCCCGGACTCCACCACCGAATGCAGCGGCGGGACATCGGCCTCCGTCAGCATCTCGTTGGACCGCTCGACGAGCGAGCGCATGAGCTGGGCTTTGGACGGAAAATGCGAATAGAAGGTTGCCCTGGTGGTGCCCACGGCAGCGGAAATGTCATCCACCGTGGTGGCGGCGAACCCTTTCTCCTCGAAAAGCTCCAGCCCCTTGTCGAGGAAAAGCCGGCGGGTCATCTGCTTTTGAGCGTCTCGAATGCTTGCCACGCCCCCAGATTAGTCCCCCGATTCACCGCATTCGTTCACTTGATGCCGTTTTCAGCCACTGAACCGACGTAGGCCGCCAGGTGCTCGCCGGTGAGGGTGGAGCGGGCGGCCACAAGGCTGCCGGGCGTGCCCTCGAAAACGATCCGGCCGCCGTCGTGCCCGGCGCCGGGACCAAGGTCGATGATCCAGTCGGCGTGCGCCATGACCGCCTGGTGGTGCTCGATGACGATGACCGATTTGCCGGAGTCGACGAGCCGGTCCAGGAGTCCCAACAGGTTCTGGACGTCGGCGAGATGCAGGCCGGTGGTGGGCTCGTCGAGGACGTAGACGTCACCCTTCTCCGCCATCTGGGTGGCGAGCTTGACGCGCTGCCGCTCGCCACCGGACAGCGTGGTGAGCGGCTGGCCCAAGGTGAGGTAGCCGAGCCCGACGTCGACGAGCCGGTCGAGGATCTTGTGGGCCGCCGGGGTGCGGGCCTCCCCTTCGCTGAAGAACACCTCGGCCTCGGTCATAGACATGGCCAGCACCTCGGAAATATTCCGGCCACCCAACGTGTACTCCAGAACTGCTGCCTGGAACCGCCGTCCCTCGCAGTCCTCGCACGTGGATTCGACGGTGGCCATGACACCGAGCTCGGTGAAGATGACACCCGCGCCGTTGCAGGTGGGGCATGCACCCTCCGAATTGGAGCTGAACAGCGCCGGCTTCACGCCGTTGGCCTTCGCGAATGCCTTGCGGATCGGCTCGAGGAGGCCCGTGTACGTCGCAGGGTTGCTGCGCCGCGAACCCTTGATGGCGCCCTGGTCGATCACCACCACACCGTCCCGGCCGTCCACCGAACCGTGGATCAGCGAGCTCTTGCCCGAACCTGCAACACCCGTGACGACGCAGAGCACGCCGAGCGGGACGTCGACGTCCACATCCTTGAGGTTGTGCGTCGAGGCGCCCCGCACCTCGAGCGTGCCGGACGGGGTGCGCACGGAGTCCTTCAACCTGGCCCGGTCGTCGAGGTGCCGCCCGGTGATGGTGTCGCTCCCCCGCAGGCCTCCCACGGTTCCCTCGAAGCACACGCTGCCGCCCGCGG
Source organism: Arthrobacter sp. P1_B4 (assembly GCF_056406555.1). Taxonomy (NCBI): domain Bacteria; kingdom Bacillati; phylum Actinomycetota; class Actinomycetes; order Micrococcales; family Micrococcaceae; genus Arthrobacter; species Arthrobacter sp. P1_B4. Next base: position 11,420 of record NZ_JBFTZW010000079.1, on the reverse strand, counting down.
TACCCGCGCCGGGGCCAAGGTCAATGACGTGGTCGGCGATGGCGATGGTCTCCGGCTTGTGCTCGACGACGAGCACGGTGTTGCCCTTGTCCCGCAGCTGCAGCAGCAGCTGGTTCATCCGTTCGATGTCATGCGGGTGCAGGCCGATCGTCGGCTCGTCAAAGACGTAGGTGATGTCTGTGAGGGACGAGCCCAGGTGCCGGATCATTTTGGTGCGCTGGGCCTCGCCGCCGGACAGGGTGCCCGCCGGCCGGTCCAGCGAGAGGTAACCCAGCCCGATTTCGGCGAACGAGTCGAGCAGGTGCTGCAGGCCTTTCAGCAGGGGTGCGACGGAAGGGGCGTCAAGCTCGCGGATCCATGCGGCGAGGTCGCTGATCTGCATCTCGCAGAGGTCCGCGATGTTCTTGCCCTGGATCTTCGCGGACCTGGCCTCCGGGCTCAGCCGGGTGCCGTCGCACTCGGGGCAGGTCTGGAACGTGATGGCGCGTTCCACGAAGGCCCGGATGTGCGGTTGCATGGCGTCGACGTCCTTGGAGAGCATCGACTTTTGGATCTTCGGGATCACGCCCTCGTAGGTCAGGTTGATGCCCTCGACCTTGATCTTGGTGGGCTCCTTGTAGAGGAGGTCGTGCATTTCCTTCTTGGTGAACTTCGCGATCGGCTTGTCCATGTCGAAGCCGGCGCCGCTGAAGATCCGGCCGTACCAGCCGTCCATGCTGTAGCCGGGGATCGTCAGGGCACCCTCGCTGAGCGACTTGCTGTCGTCGTACAACGCGGTGAGGTCGAAGTCCGAAACCGCGCCCATCCCCTCGCAGCGTGCGCACATGCCGCCAAGGTAGACCACATCGCGCACCACGCTCCGCTCGACCCGGCCGCCGGCTTTCTCGGTACTCATCACCCCGCTCGCCTTGCGCGTCGGGACGTTGAAGGAAAAGGCAGTCGGTGGCCCGATGCGGGGCATGCCCAGGCGGCTGAAGAGGATCCGGAGCATGGCGTTCGCGTCGGTGGCGGTGCCGACGGTGGATCGGGGGTTGGCGCCCATCCGCTCCTGGTCAACGATGATCGCCGTCGTCAGCCCCTCGAGGAGGTCCACCTCGGGCCGTGCCAGGTTGGGCATGAAGCCCTGCACAAACGCACTGTAGGTCTCGTTGATCATCCGCTGCGACTCGGCGGCGATGGTGGCGAACACCAGCGAGCTCTTGCCCGAGCCGGACACGCCGGTGAACACCGTCAAGCGGCGCTTCGGGATCTCGACGCTGATGTCCTTGAGGTTGTTCTCCCGTGCGCCCTGCACGCGGATCAGGTCGTGGCTGTCCGCTTCATGCAGCTCGGGCGGCTGCGTGTCCGTGCTCGTGGCAATGCTCATCGTGTCTCCATCTGTTGGGCGGGGCAGCCCCACGCGTCCCCGTCGTCGTCGACTGGCTCTATCTAACCAGCTGGCGGCTGGTCCGGCGGTGGCCGGCGGCCACCTTAGATCGGCTGCTGGATGCGGATCAGGTTGCCCGCGGGATCGCGGAAGGCGCAGTCGCGCACCCCGTAGGCCTGCTCTGTCGGTTCCTGGACCACCTCGGCGCCGCTGGCCTGCAGCCGCTCGAAGGTGGCGTCGACGTCCTTGGTGGCCAGGAGGATGCGCGCATAGGTGCCCTTGGCCATCATCTCGTCGATGGTGCCGCGCTCTTCGTCGGTGACGCCGGGATCGGCGGCCGGCGGTTCCAGCACGATGGATGTGTCCGGCTGGCCGGCCGGGCCGACCGTGATCCAGCGCATCCCGCCGTAGCCGACGTCGTTGCGGACCTCGAAGCCGAGGGTGTCCCGGTAGAAGGCCAAAGCGGCGTCGGGATCGTTGTGTGGGAGGAAACTCGCGTGAATGTTGATGTCCATGGACTTCATGCTAGTTGCGGTTCGGGGGCCGGGACTTCTCGATTCCTGACCGGTCTGGTGACCTGTTTCGCGACGCACGAGGGCATCCCCGCGGTCGCCCTCGCAGCCTCGCGCCGATAGACGCTGGGCGGCACGCCAACCAGTTCGTTGAAGCGGGTGCTGAAGGTGCCCAGCGACGAGCAGCCGACCGTAAAGCAGACCTCGGTGACGCTCAGGTCGCCGCGGCGCAGCAGGGCCATCGCGCGTTCTATGCGCCGTGTCATGAGATAGCTGTACGGCGACTCGCCGTACGCCAGGCGGAACTCGCGGCTGAGGTGCCCGGCGGACATGTGGGCGCCGCGGGCGAGGGCCTCGACATCCAGCGGCTGTGCGTATTCCCGGTCCATTCGGTCGCGGACGCGGCGTAACAGCGCGAGGTCGCGCAAGCGCTGCGCCCGGTCGGGTTTGCTGGTCACAAGTGCGATCGTGCTACGTCGTGCCGGAGTTGTCCAGCCCGAAGGTGTTCCTGAATCTCCGGCCGTTCCATTGTCTTTGGCGGCAGGCTCGCTGAGAATGAACCATGACGGTCTACCTGAGGTCTCTGGAAACTGCAGTCCCGCCAACCATCCTGGTCCAGCCCGAGGCCAGGGCCGTGTTCGCCGCCCAGCCGGGCCTCACCCGGCTCGGATCCCGGCTCGTCAACACGTGCTTTGACTCCGCAGCCATCGACACCCGGCACACGGCGGTGGAGGAACTCACCGCGGACAGCCAGGCGGAAAACCCCCAGTTCTTCGACCCCGCCACCGGCTTGGTGCTCAGCCCCAGCACCAAAACCCGGAACGGCATCTTCGCCACGGAAGCGACCAAGCTTTTCATTGAAGCAGCCCAAAAAGCCCTCGATGCCTGCCCGGGCGTCGAGGCGCGGGACATCACCCACCTGATCACGGTTTCCTGCACCGGATTCTTCAATCCCGGCCCGGACTACAAGATTGTCCGGGCCGTCGGCCTGAATCCGGCTGTCCAGCGGTACCACCTCGGCTTTATGGGCTGCTATGCAGCCTTCCCGGCGCTGCGGGCGGCGAAGTCCTTTTGCGAGGCGGATCCGGAGGCAACGGTGCTGGTGGTCTGCGCCGAACTCTGTTCCCTTCACGTCCGGACCTCCAATGATCCGGACACCATCATGGGGTCGGCCTTGTTCGCCGACGGCGCTGCCGCGGCCATCATCACAGCGCGGGACATCCCCGGGGAAGCGCCCCTGCTGCGGCTGGACCACTTCGAAACCGTCCTGACGCCCGTCGGGGAGGACTCGATGGCCTGGAACATCGGCGACGAGGGCTTCGAGATGGTGCTGGGCAACTATGTCCCGCACATCATCGACGACCACATCATTGGCGCGCTGGAACCGCTGCTATCCCGCGACGGCTCGCTGCAGGGGCTCCCCTACCGGGAGATCGAGCACTGGGGCATCCACCCGGGCGGCCGGAGCATTCTGGACAAGGTCCAGTCCCGGCTGGAGCTCAGCGACGAGCAGCTGGTCCCGGCCCGCGAAACCCTCCGGAACTTCGGCAACATGAGCAGCGCCACCGTCCTGTTCGTCCTCAAGCACATCCTCGAACTGCCGGCAGCAGACGACGCCGCGGACGACGGCTGGGCCGGCCCGGGCGCGGAACGGATCTGCTCCATGGCCTTCGGCCCGGGCCTGACGGTCGAGACGGCGCTCTTCACCCGGGTGGCTGCCCCGCGGCCCGCCGCGGATCCGCGGCAGGAGCCGGCGGCGGAACCGGCGGCGGAACCGGCGGAGCCGGCGCAGTCCGTAGCGGTACGGGTCTGAAAGCGGCCACGCTGAAACCGTTCAGCGCGAAGCGGGGCATGGAACACCTTCGGGCGGCCCTCCTGCGGGACCGCGCATCCGACGCCGTCGAGGAAATGGACCTGCCGGGCTGCGACCCCGGCCGCCTGGAGCGCACGTATGCCCAGTTTGCGCTCGTCAACCGTGCCGTCGCCGGCTGGCGCGGCATCTACCGGTCCCGGATCAGGCCCCGGCTGTCCACTGCTTCCGCCACCTCCCTGCTGGATATCGGGTGCGGCGGGGGCGACGTTTCCGTGCTGTTGGCCCGGTGGGCGGCCCGGGACGGACTGCGTCTCGAGGTCACCGCTATTGACCCGGATCCGCGGGCGATCCTGTTCGCCCGCGCCCGCCACGCGACGGCGGACGTGACGTTCCGCCAGGCGGCCAGCGCGGAGCTGCTCGAAGAGGGCAACCGGTACGACCTCGTGGTGTCCAACCATGTCCTGCACCACCTTGACGGGCTGGAAGAGTTTCTCGCCGAGTCGGCCCGGTTGTCCCGCGGCACGGTGGTCCACAACGACATCCGCCGCAGCCCCGCCGCCTACGCGCTGTTCTCTGCCGGCTCCTGGGTGCTCACCGGCTCCTACATCCGGCGGGACGGGCTGACCTCCATCCGCCGAAGCTACACCGCCGCGGAGCTGACCGCCGCCGCTCCCCCGGGCTGGACCGTCGCCCGCCGCGCCCCCTTCCGGAACCTGCTGCTGCACGGCACTCCCGACGGCCTCTACCAGTCAGGGCCCGGTGCCAGTGGCTGAGGTTCTGATCATCGGTGCCGGTCCGGTGGGGCTGTTCATGGCCGCGCTGCTGCTGCAGGACGGCGTGGATGTTCAGGTCCTGGAACAGCGGGGCGCACCGGAGCCGCAGTCGCGCGCCATCGGCATCCATCCGCCGGCGCTGGCCGCGCTCGCGGGAACCGGAGTTGCCGAGGCCATGATTGCCGAGGGGGTCCAGATCCGCCGAGGTATGGCAATGGCCGGCGGAAAATGCCTCGCCCGGATGTCCTTTGCCGGCGTCTCGGACCGCTTTCCGTTCGTCCTGTCCCTGCCCCAGGCCCGTACTGAGGCGCACCTGGAACGGCGGGTCAACGAGCTCGGCGACGGCGCCCTGCACCGCGGCGTCCGCCTCACCGGACTGTCCGACGACGGCGGCCGGGTCAGCGTGGAAGCCGACTCCAAGAGTGGCACCCTGCGCTATTCGGCGCCGCTGGTCATTGCCGCCGACGGCGTGCGTTCCACGGTGCGGGCGCTGCAGGGCGCCGACGTGCGCGTGAAAGAGTACCCGGACAGTTACCTGATGGGTGACTTCGCGGACGGCACCGGGTTCGGTCCGGACGCGGCACTGTTCCTCTCCGGCGCCGGCATCGTGGAGTCGTTCCCCTTGCCCGGCCAGCTCCGCCGCTGGGTGGTCCGGCTGGGTACCGGCGACTCCGCGGCCGGCGGACCAGCAGCCGGCGCWCCCGGCGTCGACGCTCCCGGCGTCGACGCCCGGTGGCTCATGGGCTGCGTGCGCGAACGGACGGGGCTCGCCATCGACGCCGGGACCAACAGCATGCTCAGCCGCTTCGGCGTCCGCACGCGCCTGGCCCCCCGGATGGTGGCCGGCCGGGTGGTGATGATCGGGGATGCGGCCCACGAGGTGAGCCCCATCGGCGGGCAGGGCATGAACCTCGGCTGGCTGGATGCGGCGGCGCTGGCACCGATCGTCTCTGCGGCCGTGCGCGGCCAGGATGTCACGGATCGCCTCCGGACCTTTGAGCGGACCCGGTTGCGGGCGGCGGCGAGAGCCGCACGCCAGGCCGAAATAAACATGGCCCTGGGCCGGCCCCTCACGGACCGTCTCCTGGCGCTGCGGAACCGTGGCATCGCAGGCGTCGCCGCAGTTCCGCCGGTGAATTCCCTGATCGCCCGCCGTTTCACGATGCACTAGGCAGCGCATTGGTACGGGTTTGCCCCGGAATAGACTGTGCGCATGGACGGACTTCCCGTGATGCGCGGCGCCGCATCGTATTGGGTGTTGCGGGCAGCCGCCGCCACGGTGCTGCTCGGCGCGGCGGCGTCATGCAGCTCCGGAACGGCCGGCGGCACCGCCTCCCCGGCAAGCGCGACGGCGTCGGCTACCCCGATCACCACAGGCCCCGTGACCGCGGAAATCAGCCAGTTCCGCGACAACTACAGCAAGCAGATCATCGAAATCCAGCTCACGAACACCACCGGCCATGCCCTGACGGTCCTCGGCGCGGAACTGACCAGCCCTCTCTTCGCGGCCCCGATCATCTGGTCCGCCCGCACCGGCGGGATCGAGCTTCCGCCCGGACAGCCCAAGAGCCTGCCGGCGCCGCTGCCCGCCCCGGATTGCGGCAGCCCGGCCGGCCCGGGAGCCACCTCCGGGGCTGCGGGCGACGCCCGTGTATCCCTGCGGCTGGCCACGCCGGAAGGTGCCGTGCCGGTCCCGGCCATGGCTCCGGCAACAGACCCGTTCGGCGTCCTGGCGCGGAACAATTCGGAGCTGTGCCTGGCCCGGGAAGCCTCGGCCGTCGCCACGATCGCGCTGGATCCCGAGCTTGAGCTCGCCGCGGACGGTCGGACCGCCGTCCTGCGTCTGCTGCTGCAACCGCGCGCCGCCGCCGGCGCCGGTGAACTGGTGATAGACCGGATCGAGGAAACCACGCTGCTGGCGGAGGCCTCACAAGCCCCGTGGCCCCGGTCGGTGACGGTCCGCGCCGGCGGTGCCCCGGCCCAGGTGCGTCTCGGCATCAGGCCTTCCCGCTGCGATCCCCATGCAGTGGCCGAAGACAAAGTGGGCACACTCCTTCCCCTGCAGGTCAGGGTGGCGGGCCGCGAAGGAATTGTGAAGATCGACGCTGGCAGCCAACTTCGCGCCCGCATCTACGACTTTGTTACAAAGGCGTGCGGGCGCCAGTAGTGTGGGGGCATGCCCTTTGACGCCAGGCCCACTGACTACAGCGCCGCCCGGATGAGCGAGACCGTCCAGGAGATCCTGAGCGCCGGCATCCTCCCGCCGATTGTCCAGGCCGGACACCCGGTGCTCCGGCACGTGGCGGCGCCGTACGATGGCCAGTTGACTGATGCCGACCTCGGGCACCTCATCGACCTCATGCGCAGCGTGATGCACAAGGCCCCAGGCGTGGGCCTGGCGGCCCCGCAGCTGGGGATTCCGCTGCAGATCGCTGTCCTGGAGGACCAGTTCGACGTCGATCCCGACGTCGCTGCCGTCCGCGGGCGGGAGGCGCTGCCGTTCTTTGCCATGCTGAACCCGAGCTATCGTCCCCTGGGCGCGAAGTCCGCGGCGTTCTACGAAGGCTGCCTCTCCATTGGCGGCCTGCAGGCGGCGGTCGTGCGGCCGGAATCAGTCCAGCTCGATTTCACGGCGCCGGACGGCACGAAACTCCAGCAGACTTTCTCCGGCTGGCAGGCCCGGATTGTCCAGCATGAAACCGACCACCTCCAAGGGATCCTCTTCCTGGACCGGGCCGAGCTGCGCTCCATCAGCAACAATGCCGAATACTCCGCCCGCTGGGCCCAGCCGGACATCAGCCGCGCCCGGCAGGAACTCGGGTTCCTGCCGGACCCGGCCGCGGACTAAGCCTGCGGGCCAGGGCTAGGGCCAGGGCTAGGGCCAGGGCTAGGGCTAGGGCTGCGGCGCCGGATTCGATGCGGACGGCAGGTAGCGGGCCCACCACTTCAGGATTTCATCGAACCGCTGCTTCCGGTGGTGCGGCGTGCCGGAGCGGGACAGCTCATGGTTTTCGCCGGGGAAGACCAGGAATCCGGTCTCGACCCCCTGTTGCTTGAGGGCGGTGAAGTACCGCTGGCCCTGCTCCACGGGACACCGGAGGTCCTCCTCGCTGTGGATCACCAGCGACGGCGTCCGTACGTGCTGAACGCGCGCCATGGGACTCTGGGCCGCCATTTGCTCCGCCGCCGGGCCGGTGTATCCGCCACCGAAGAACCAGCCGATGTCGGAAGAACCGGTGAAGCTCACGGGGTCAAGGAAACCACGCTCGACTATGGCGGCCCGGAAACGGTGGTCGTGGCTGATGGTCCACGCCGTCAGGTAGCCGCCGTAGGATCCGCCCATGATGCCGACATTGGCGGCGTCCAGATCCTCGAATTTCCCTACGGCCCCGTCCAGGAACGCCAGAACGTCCTGCATGTCCACGGTTCCCATCCGCTCCTTGATGGACCGGCCATGTGCCTGGCCGTAACCGGCAGAACCCCGCGGATTACACATCAGCACGGCGTAACCGGCCCCGGCATAGACCTGCGCTTCGTCGAACAACGCCACCCCGAACTGGGCAAACGGGCCGCCATGGATGTTCAGCAGCACCGGGTGCGGTCCCGGGCCCGCCGGCTTCACGAGCCAGCCATGGACCGGGTACCCGTCGGCCGAGGCCAATGTCAGTTCCTGCGGCTCGCTGATCCCCGCCACGCTCCGCAGCTGGGCGGAGAAGTCCGTCAGGCGGCGCACCTGCCCGCGCTCGAGCACGGCAACATCACCGGCCGTCGTCGAATCGCTGAAACTCACCACGAGCGTTCCGCCACCCTCCGCGGCGCCGGTCACCACCCGGTTGCCTTCCAGGAGGACGGTGTGGCCGCCCGTCGCAACGAATTCGTGCAGCTCCACGGTTCCCCGCGCATTGTTCAGCACCAGGGCACCCGCGCCGCCGCGCAGCTCCAGCCGGCTGCCGCCGGACAGGTCCAGCGCCTCGGCATCGCTGAGCGCCGTGGCGTGTCCGCCGGCGGCAGGCATCGCATAGAGGGCGGTGTTCCTGGCCACGAAGTCCAGCCCGGATGCGCCCAGGTCCTGGGCCAGGAAGAAGAGCCACTGCCCATCGGCGGATTGGCGCACGGCGCTGATGCTCTGTCGTCCGGCGTTGGCCGGCACCACGGCCTGCGGCTGCCCTCCGGTAACAGGCAGCGCGTAGATTCCGCTGACGAGGTCAGTATCCCGCCCATCGTGCAGGGCTGCAGTGAAGTAGATGGTGCCGCCGTCGGCGCTGAAGCCGGCGCCGTTGTGGTCCGCTGGTGCGGTGGTGAGTTGTTTGGCGGCCGGCAACAGCTCGGCAGCATTCTCCGCGGGATCGGCCGCGATGCCGCGGGCCTTCAGGGCGCGTCCGGCCGGCGCCACCTTCGGTTCGGCGTCAAGCTGCGGCACCTCGAGGATGAACAGCTGAAGCGGCTTGTCAGCGGTGTAGCCAACACCGTTCATCCGGTACTGGAAATCCGTGATCAGCCGGGCGTCCTCGCTGCCCGCACTCACGCCGTCGACGCTGCCATACCGGCCCTCGTCAGGCGTCCTGGCGCTGAAGAGAATGCTGCGGGAATCAGGCGACCACGTGAAGGAGCTGACCCCCAGTGGGGCCTCCGTCAACAGCTGGGGTTCGCCGCCGGCGGCTTCCACCACGAACAGCTGCGGCTTTCCGTCCGCTGCCGCACGCAGGAACCCAAGGGCACGGCCGTCTGGTGAAAAGTCCGGTGCCGTGTCGCGGAAGCCCCGGGTCAGCCGGCGTGGCCTCTGGTCCGGGTCGTTGAAGTCCGGGTGGGTCAGGTCCTGACCCAGGGGCACGGTCCACAGCTGGCCCACGTAGGCATCGGCATCGAAGTCCGGGCGGAGCACGGAGACCACGGCGCGGGAACCGTCGGGGTGCACGGCAGGGGCGGACACGGAATTGAGCAGCGGAAGATGTTCAGATTTCACGATTGCGAGCCTAGCCCGTGGCGCGCCCGCTGTGAAACACCTCACGTTGCGCCGGTGCGGCGAGGCGCGCCGCGGTGTGCCCGGTGCGCGGCGCCCCTGTAGCCAGTGCCCCGGCCGCGCGGCGGGCCGGGGATCCGCGCATAGGATGAAAACTATGCCCGCCGCCGATCTCCCCCTCCTGTGCCCGGTGTGCCGCCAGGGCCTCCGCTTCACTGGCGGCGCCCGCACCTTGGTGTGCGGAGCCGGACACAGCTTTGACGCGGCCAGGCAGGGCTACTTCAACTTCCTGGTCGGCAAGGGGACGGTTTTTGAAGCCGACAGCGCAGACATGGTGGCGGCCCGCTTCGACTTCCTCTCCGCGGGGCATTACCAGCCGCTGGCCGATGCCGTGGCCGGGCTCGCCACACCGGCGCTCCGGGAAGCCCCCGCCGGCCGGCCCCTCGTGCTCGACGCCGGGACGGGCACCGGCCACTACCTCAGGGCAGTGCTGGACCGGGCCGCGGACAGCGGTCCTGCCGCGGCAATCGGCCTGGACATTTCCAAGTTCGCCCTGCGCCGCGCAGCGAGGCTGAACCCCGAGGCTTTGAACGTCGTCGGGGACGTCTGGCAGCCGTTGCCGGTCGCGGAGAACGCCGTCGACGTCGTCACCGTGGTCTTTGCGCCGCGCAACGCGCCCGAGTTCGCCCGGGTTCTCCGCCCCGGCGGCCGCCTGGTCGTGGTCACACCGCGGCCCGGTCACCTGGCGGAAGTTGCCGGGCCGGCCGGGATGCTGGGGATCGAGCCGGCCAAAGACGAGCGGCTCGCCGCGTCCCTGGGCCAGCACTTCGCGCCCGTCGCAGCATCTGATCTGGACCTGGCATTGACCCTTGGCCCGCGCGACGTCGCCAACCTGGCCTACATGGGACCGGCCGGCCACCACCTGGACCGCGCCGCACTGGCAGACCTCGAGGCCGCGCTTCCGGACCGGACCTCCGTCTCGGCCCGCTTCCGGATCAGCGTCTTTCAACCCATCCGCTGACCATTCCCGCTCCCGCCGGTTCGCGGGTGCCGTCCGGTACGCCCTGAAAACCACCCCCGGGAGGGGAACCGGGGCGGAAGGCCAGGCCGGGGAATCGACCCGCGAAATAACGACTTGGCCACTTTGGCCATCAATTCCCTACCGCCGGTCCCAGCTATTGCTGTTCCGCTTAGGATGGAATCACAGTTACTGGGGACCTGTGCCTGCAGCTCCCGGAACTCAAGGGGGAATTGATGTCTGAATGGCTGATCGAGAATTGGTGGGCGTTGTGGCTCACGCTCTTTCTCCTGTTTGCCGTGGTCGAGATGATCACACTCGACCTGTTCTTCATCATGCTCGGCGGCGGCGCCCTCGCCGGGCTGGTGGCGGACTTCGCCGGCGCCGATCCATGGCTGCAGATTATCGCCTTCTGCGTGGTGTCCCTGCTCATGATCGGCTTCGTCCGGCCGGTGGCCCTCAAGCATCTCCACCGGGGACCGGCGGATCAGCGCACCAATATTGAACGCCTCATCGGCGAATCCGCCGTCGTCATGGAGGCTGTGAGCGAAAACGGCGGACTCGTCAAGATTGGCGGGGACGTCTGGAGTGCGCGGTCCGAATCGGGAGTGCTGGCGCCCGGACAGCAGGCTGTGGTCAGTGCCATCGAAGGGGCCACCGCGATCGTGGCCCCGCAACCGGAATCCGCCGTCCAATAAGGGGCGCTGTCCGGCGGGCACTGCTGTCCGCCGGTGCGGCGCTGCCGGCGCGAGACTAAAACAAAACAACTGGGGAATAGGTGATGTATGAATATCGCAGTCGCAATTGTGCTGCTGGTACTAATTGTGTTTGTAATTATTGTGCTGGTCCGGTCGGTCCGGATCATTCCACAGGCCCGTGCCGGCGTCGTTGAACGGCTGGGTAAATACCAACGCACCCTGAATCCCGGACTTACCCTGCTGATCCCGTTTGTGGACCGCTTGCTGCCATTGCTCGACC
>NZ_JBFTZW010000078.1:0-13679 GCF_056406555.1 Arthrobacter sp. P1_B4 | reverse complement strand
GACCTGCACCCCGAATCAAACGTGGCAAAGATGCACGCAGGACAGCCGCTGACCGACGAGGACCGGTGGCCCTGGCTCGAAAGCATTGCGGACTGGATCCGGGCCCACAMCGGCGCCGGGAATCCCGGCGTCGTGACCTGTTCGGCGCTGAAGAAGCGCTACCGGGACGTTCTGCGCGGCGAAGGGGTGGTTTTCGTGTTCCTCGAGGGATCACGGGACAAGATCTCCGACCGGCTGGCCTCCCGCCACGGGCACTTCATGCCCCCGGCCCTGCTGGAGTCCCAGTTCGACGCGCTCGAAGCCCCCACGGCAGACGAAAACTTCATCTCCCTGTCCGTCTCCGCAACGCCGGCGGAAGAAGCACAGGAAATCATCACCCGACTTAATCTCGACGCCGCCGACGCCAGGCCCTGAGCCTTCCCGCGTTTCGCCGCGACCAAGGAATTTTTTGTGAAATCACTGATAGCAATGCAGCTTCCGGCTGCCGTTGAGGCCGGGACCGGCGTCAATACCCAACTACTGATCATCGCGGGTCTGGGCATCGCCCTGCTCGTGGTCCTGATCGCCAAATTCAAGTTCCACCCCTTCCTGGCCCTGATTCTGGGGTCAGGATTCGTCGGCCTCGCTGCCGGTGTGGAACCGGCCAAGGTGATCATCAACTTCGAGGACGGCGTGGGCGGCGTCCTGAAGGAAGTCGGTCTGTTGGTCGCCCTCGGCGCGATGCTGGGCAAGCTGCTCGCGGACTCCGGCGGCGCGAACCGGGTGGTCGACACCCTCCTGGCAAAGGCCACCGGAAACAAGCTGGTCTGGTCCATCACGCTCGTAGCCGTGATCATCGGCCTGCCGATGTTCTTCGAGATCGGTCTCGTCCTGCTGCTGCCGGTGATCGTCCTGGTCACGCAGCGCTCCAAGATGCCCCTGATGCGCATCGCCATCCCGGCACTGGCCGGCCTGTCCGTGCTGCACGGGCTGGTGCCGCCGCACCCGGGACCGCTGATCGCGATCAGCGCCGTCAAGGCTGAACTGGGCACCACACTGGCCCTCGGCATCCTCATCGCCGTCCCCACGGTGATTATCTGCGGCCCGCTCTTCTCCCGCCTGGCGGCCCGGTGGGTCCCGGTGGGTGCCCCCGCCGTCGCCGGCGGCGTCGATACCGTGCACGGCGCGGACATGGAGGGCGTCAAGCGCCCGCCGAACTTCACCGTCACGCTGTTGACCATCATCTTCCCAGTGGTCCTCATGCTGCTCAGGGCCGTTGTGGACATCATCTGGCCGGACCCCAAGACGGCCCCCGCGATCCGGATGTTCTTCGACTTCGTCGGGCAGCCGCTGGTGGCGATGACCCTGGCCGTCCTGCTGGCCATGGTGACCTTCGGCTACGCCGTGGGCCTCAACGGCGCCAAGATTACGAGCAAGATCGCTGCCAGCCTGGGCCCGATCGCGGGGATCATCCTGATTGTCGGCGCAGGCGGCGGCTTCAAGCAGACGCTGATTGGTGCCGGTGTGGGTGACTCGGTGAAGGCCTGGGCCGAGGGGACCAACATGTCCGTGCTTGTGCTCGGCTTCATCGTGGCCGTTGCCCTGCGCCTGGCGACAGGCTCAGCCACCGTCGCCACCGTGACGGCCGCCGGCATCGTGGCACCGCTGGCCAGCTCGCTGTCGCCGACGCACGCCGCCCTCCTGGCCCTCGCGATCGGCGCGGGCTCGCTGTTCTTCTCGCACGTGAACGACGCCGGGTTCTGGCTCGTCAAGGAGCTGTTCGGACTCACTGTGGGCCAGACCTTCAAGACCTGGTCCGTCATGGAAACCCTGATCTCCGTGGTGAGCTTCGGCCTGGTCATGCTGCTCTCGCTGGTCATTTAGCCGGGCAGGACAGCGGCCGGACAGGACGTCCGCCGGTCACAACACAAAGCCGCCCGGGCCTTGAGTCCTTCTACGGAAGGAGCCAAGGCCCGGGCGGCTTTGTGTGTGCGGGTGGCTTGCTGTCTCCTGCGGGTGGCTAGGCGTCCAGCGGTGCGGCGGCGACGGTCGGCAGGGTAGGCGACGCGGATCCGCCTTCGGGCTCCACGGTGATGCCCAGCGCGGCCGCGGAACCGATGCCCTTGACCACCGCGGGCTTGGACAGGGCTTCAGCGTCCATGAGGCCCTGCGAGACCGGGGCCGAGCCGTCCTTGGGGATCAGCCACATCTGGTAGACCTTGCCCACGGGCGGGGCCGGGACGCCGTTCATTTTGACGACGGCGGCATCCTTGGACGGGGAAATCGACACGGTGGCGGTGCCGCCGCCGTTGACGTCGACAGTAGCCTGGCGGACGTCGCTGGCCTGCATCACCTGATTCAGGGGATCGTTCTGGTTGGCCACGTAGGCTCCGACGCCCACACCGCCCAGGGCGATCACGGCTGCTGCGGCGACGCCGATAAGCCAGTTCCGCATGCCCTGCGGGCGGCGGCGCTCTTCCCTGCGCTGGCGGGCCGCGCCGAGTTCGTCGATGGCGGGCAGCGCGGAGCCGTCGCGTACCGGATGCGGCAGCACCGGCGTCGCTTGCGGAGCCGTGCCGGGAAGCGGCACTGCGGCGGGGGACTGCGCTGCGGCCTGCTCTGCTGTCTGCGCAGGCAAGGATGACATGATCCGGTCCAGCAGCCCGGGCGGAGGCTCTTCCTCTGCGGTGAAGCTGGTGGCCAGGGTCTCCCGGGCCTGCCGGACCCGCTCGTTGAAGGCAGCCCTGTCTGCTGCCGGTGCGGAGGCGAGGAACTGCTCGATTGCGGCGCGTTCGGCGTCGTCCACGGCGTTGAGGGCATAGACCTCGGCAAGGTCCACCACGCGGCCGGACGACAGGTCGGTGGCGATCTCGGCGGTGAAGCCGCCGGGGAGGCGGTTGTTGTTCTCATGTGCGTTCATATCGGTCAATTCAGCTCACCCCCAAGCAGGTCTTCAGTCGGATGAGTCCATCGCGGATGCGGGACTTGATGGTAGGTACCGCGGCATTCAGCCGCTCGGCCACTTCCCGGTAGGTGAGGCCGCCGTAGTACGCCAGCCGGACGGACTCCTGCTGCGTATCGGTCAGCGTCTCCATGCACCGGACCACGGCCTCGGCCTCGAGCCGGCTGCCGACTTCGTCCGAGACGGAATCGTGGTCGATCTCCTGGCTGCTGGCACCGTATCTGGCTTCGCGGTCGGTGGCGGACTGCGAGGACCGGACCTTGTCAACGGCGCGTCGGTGCGAGATCGTCATGAGCCAAGCGAGCGGACTGCCGGCGGCGGGATTGAATTTGGCGGCGTTCTGCCAGACCTGCAGGAAGACTTCCTGGGTGGTGTCCTCACTGAGTTCGGTATCGATCAGGACCCGGCGTGCCATGCCGAAGACGCGCCTGGAGGTGAGGCTGTAAAATTCCGCGAACGCCGTCTGGTCGCCCTGGGCAATCAGTGCCAGCAGGCTGCTGAGCCGGCCGTTGATGTCGGCTGAGGTGTCCGCCGGTGCGGCGGCCTCGGGGTTCGGGGCATTCGGAGTTTCCATCACTCCCAAGCATAGGGCGCTTGCAGCCCAACGCGGGCCAATCGGTGCGGCATGCGTCGAGGGGCCGTCCCCTGCCACGCGGGCAGAGGATCTGTCCAGATGTACTGTTCTCACCTGCCGCTCCTCGCTCCCTTCCGTTTCTCCGCACTAGGCCCGGTAGACACAATGTGAGTGGGCGGATTGGTGTCCGCCTTCAGAAGTGATTCGGTGCGCCCCGGCATCTGGATGGGCGTGCTGCGCGGGAATTCTTTCCCGCGGGCCGCCCGGGGGGCCGCCGCACGTCCTGGCGGGCCTTCGCGGCGGACCGCTACAACTTGGCCCCTGCAAACCCGTTCTGGCGCCACGCCTCGTAGACGGCGATGGATGCCGCGTTGGCCAGGTTCAGTGACCGGAGGGCTGGGAGCATCGGCAGGCGCACCCGGGACGTCACCCGGGGACTGTGTTTGACTTCCTCGGGCAGGCCTACGGATTCAGGACCAAACAGAAGGACGTCGCCGGCACGGTAGCGGATGTCTGTGTACGTGGTCTCGCCGTCGGAGGTGAAGGCAAATACCCGTTCCGGCTCGAGAGCGGCCCACGCCGCGTCGATGTCCGGGTGGACGGTCACGACGGCGAGGTCGTGGTAATCAAGGCCCGCCCGCCGGAGTTTGGCGTCGGAGAAGTCAAAGCCCAGGGGCTCCACCAGATGCAGTTCGGCCCCCGTAATGGCAGCCAGTCTGATGGCGTTTCCCGTATTGCCGGGGATTTCTGGGGTGTGGAAGAGGATGCGGAACACCGTCCCATCCTAGCGAGCCGCCGGCGTCGAACGCGCCTCGGGCCTTCCCTTCCCCTGGGCGCAGGGGAGCGCCTGGGCGGAATCTAGTGCATTCCGCGCAGCAGGCGGGCCAGCACGGGAACGTTGACGGTGTTGGGCGCCGGTCCCGAGCCGAGGAACAACTTCAGGCCGCGGGCCAGGCCCGCGGCGTTGACCACCTCGACAAGGCCCGAGCCCTCCCCGTACCCGCTTCCCTGGCCGCCGGGGGCGCGGCGGTGCCGGTCGATGACCGGTTGATGCAGATTGCCGTCCGTGCTGTGGACGACAATCCAGCCGGTGACATTGAGCTCGGGGAATATGTCCTGCATCCGGCGCACGATGTGGCCCAGCTGGGGCGGGGCGACGGAGCGTCCGCCGTGGGTCAACGTGCTGCCGTTCCATGCATAGGCACCCGGCGGCAGCAGCATGGATCCGACGATCGCGAGACGGTACCCGGCAAGGACCGCGTGGTCGATGTGGCTGTTGTCCGCCGGGGACTGCAGCCCGTTGACAAGGCGCGCCGCCGGGATGGTGGTCAGGATCTGCCTGCTGATGAGCTGCACGGTGCGCATCTCGCGTTGGATCCGGGCTTCGGCGCCGAAGATGCCGCGTTTGCGGGGCATGCCGTGGACCTGCTGCCGGGCCACGCTGGCGGGAATCAGCGGCACTGCCGACCCGCCGTCAAACTGCTCGAACGGGGGAACGTAGACGGGTGGATCTGCGGCCGTATTCCGCGGCGTGTTCGGCCGGCGCACGTTGGCGGAGGCCCGGCTGCCCGCGGCGGGCGCGTCGAAGTGGGCGCCCTCATCGCCGGCGGGAGACGAATACGCGCCGCCGGGTGCGCTGCCGTAGGACCGGTCGTAGTCCGCGCGGCGCTTGGTGTCGATGAGGGTCTCGTACGCGAGCGTGACGCGCCGAAACGCTGCAGGGTCGCCGCCATGGTCCGGGTGGGCGGTCCGGGCGGCCTTGCGGTACGCGACTTTGATGTCCTTCTCCGTCGCCGTCACGGGGATCCCGAGGACCTGGTAATGCGAGCTGCTGCCCTGCGTCAAACAGAGATCCTTTTCGTTGATGGTGCCGGCGGTGGGAATGCCGGACCGTTCGTGGTCGTCCGGCGTGCCCAGTTTAACCGGCTGGAGGAATAACGACTGCGCGCACAGGGATGGTTCCCGGCGGCTGGCATAATTCAGCGCATGCTGATCGCCGTCGCCGTCAACCCGCGCGCATCCTTTGGCCGGGCGCGGCACGCCGGGAAGGACGCGGCGGCGTACTTCCGCGCAGCCGGGGTGCAGGTGCAGGTCCCGGCGCCCGCCGTCGGGTTCCGCTGGGCATCATTCCCGCCGGGACGGGCAACGACACGGCCCGGGCGCTGGGCCTGCCGCTGCACAACCTCCCGGCGGCCTGCGAACGGGCGCTGGAGTCGTTAGCCGGCGGCGGCCGGATGATTGACGCCGGCAGGATCACCGCCGGAGGATCCTCCCGCTTGTTTGCGGGCGTGGTCTCGGCCGGGTTCGATGCCGCCGTCAATGAGCGGGCCAATCGCTGGCGCTGGCCGCGCGGCAAGATCCGCTACCAGCTCCCCATGCTTCGGGAACTGGCGTCGTTCTGGGCCATCGATTACACGGTGACGGCCGACGGCGAGCAGTGGCAGCAGGGCGCCATGCTGATTTCCGTCGCCAACGGCCAGTCGATCGGCGGCGGGATGAGGATCGTCCCGGGAGCCGCCCTTGATGACGGCTACCTGGACCTCTTCATTGTCAACCGGCTGTCCCGGACCCGGCTGCTGGCCGTGTTCCCGAAGGTCTTTGCCGGCAAGCACGTGGGCCACCCCGCCGTGCAGCTTCGCCGGGTCCGCACCGTGGAACTGTCTGCCGGCAATATCGTGGCTTACGCCGACGGCGAGCGGATCGGGGCGCTCCCGATGACCATTGAGGTCGTTCCGCGGGCCGTCTGCGTCCTGGCGTAGTGGCGTGGCCCGGCGTCTTCGCCCAGCTGCCGGGACCAGTTGCCGGGACCCGCCGTCTGGCCTAGCTGCCTGGCGTCGCGGCCGGCACGGCCTTGCGCGGGGACAGCCTGTTCAGCGCCAGGGCACCCACGAGCAGCCCGAAGTCACGCAGAGCGACATCGTAGAAGCCGCCGAGGACGATCAGGTTGATGATGATGCCCAGCAGCCAGGCGGCCACGAGCACCGATCCGAAGCGCGGGCGCAGCGCCACCGCCACGCCGGCGACGATTTCCACCACGCCAACGATGTACATGATCGTCTGGGCCGGCAGCGGGACCACCTGGGTCACCACGGGGGACAGGTACATCGTCCAGTCGGTCAAGAGGTTCGTGAACTTGTCCAGGCCGAACAGGATCGGCGCAACCGTAAAGACGGTCCGTAGCAGCAGGAAGGCCTGACGGTCCGCCGTGAGCTGCTGTGCGGGATTGGCGAGGGCTGGGGAAACTTTCATGGCATTGCTCCTTCTAAAAATAGATATCTCGATTTTAGAGGCCCCCGCAGCGATTAAGCAATGATTGTTGTTTTTAGAGATATTCTTGTGTCATGACCAAGCTTCCGTGGAACCACAGGCTGGCGGCGGTCGCGTCGCTGGGAGACGAGAGCCGCAGGAGGCTGTTTGACTTCGTCGCCTCAGCGGCAGATGCCGTTGGCCGGGACGATGCCGCGCAGGCCGTGGGCCTGGCGCGGAGCACTGCCTCGTTCCATCTGGACCGGCTCGTGAAAGACGGGCTGCTGGCTGTGGAGTTCCGCAAGCTCGGAGGGCGGGAGGGCCCGGGGTCCGGCCGGCCCGCCAAGCTGTACCGGGCCGCCGTGGATGAGGTCGCGGCCTCGGTGCCCGATCGCCACTATGATCTCGCCGCCGAGCTGCTGGTGTCCGCGATCGAGGACGCAACCAGCGGCGGCGGTTCGCCGCGGGAGGCCCTGCTTCGGGCTGCCCGCGCGAGGGGGCAGTCGGCGGGTGAGTCGGCAGCCCGCGCAGCCGGCCGCGAGCCGGCGGGGGCCACCGGGGCGCGGCCTGCGGACTCCGCCGGCAGCCCCGATGGCGCCGGCCCGTTCGAGGACTTCCTGGCGGGGCAGGGCTATTGCCCGGCGGACGACGGCGGCGGGGGACTGGTGCTGCTGAACTGCCCGTTCCATCGCCTCGCCGCCGGGCACGCAGGCGTGGTGTGTGCCATGAACGGAGCCTTTCTCGGCGGGGCCTCAATGGCCCTGGGGGTCGAACCGGGCCGGATCGAAGCGCTCGCCATCGAAGATCTCAGGGAGCAGGGCCGCGCGCGGCCCGGGCAGTGCTGTGCCCGTATTCGTCCATCGTGACCGGACTGCCTGCGTGAGCCTGCCTGCCTGAAGCGGCGGCGGGCGGCCCGGCTTGGGCCCTGCCGCTGGGGTGGCCGGCGTTGCGGGCCTGGCCCTTGATTCCGGTCAGCAGCACGCCGGCGATCACCAGGAGGCCGCCTGCGATCTGCACGAGGGTGAGCGGGGTCCCGAACAGCACGGTGATGATCGCGGTGAAGACCACCATCAGGTTGAGGTAGTTTCCGGCGGTCCCGGACGGGGTGGTTTTCAGCGCCAGGTTCCAGAGGAGATAGGAACCAAGGGACGGGAACAGGGCGATATACGCCATCGACCAGCCTTCGGCCGCGGTATCGGGAAACCGCACGTTCATGGCGAGAGCAAACGGCGCCAGCGTCACGGTTGCGATCACCACCTGCACCGCTGTGGCCGCGATGGGCGGCACATCCAGCCGGCGGGCAACGATGGTGTAGAAGCCCCAGACGATGATCGCGCCAATCATCATGAGCTCACCGGTGTTGATGGCGAGGCTGACCACGCGGGCCAGCTCGCCCTGGGTCAGGACCAGCAGCACACCCAGCAGGCCAAGGCAGATGCCGAGCCAGCCCAGCCGTGTGGTCTTCTCACCGAGCAGGACGATCGCCATGACCACAATGAGGGCCGGGTTTGCGGCTGTCACCAGCGAGGCGTTCATCGCGGACGTGAATCCGAGCGCGCCGTAGAGCAGCAGTGTGTAGCCGCTCATGCCCAGGACACTCAGCAGCAGAAGCACGGGCCAGCGGCGCAGCACCGCGCCCCAGTCGGGCCGTTCAATGAGGTGGGCCAGGATCAGCAGCGGCACGGCGGCCAGGCTCCAGCGCCAGAAGGTCAGGTCCAGCGGTGTCATTGAGGCTCTGGCGGCCTGTCCGACGACGAAATTGCCGGACCAGAACAAGGTGGCCAGCACAAGGCAGAGGGGCGCTTTCACCGCTTGAATGTACACCAGCCCCGTGCCCGTCACCGGGCTCTTCACTGTGCCTCAGGCTGGTGCCTTCGCCCTGACACCGTGCCTTTGCCCTGACACTGTGCCTTCGCCCTGGCGCCGCGGCGGCCCGGGCGCGCGCAGGTAGAATTGGGCTGTGCCTGCCTACCTCGATCACGCCGCCACCACCACCCTCGCCCCGGAAGCGCTGGCCGCACTGACGCGCGAACTGGCCCGGACCGGCAACCCGTCCTCGCTGCATGGATCGGGCCGCCGTGCCCGGCGCTCCGTGGAGGACGCGCGGGAAGTGCTCGCTGCGGCCGCCGGCGCCCATCCCTCGGAGGTCATCTTCACCTCCGGCGGGACCGAGGCGGACAACCTGGCGGTTAAGGGCCTGTACTGGGCCCGCCGTGCCGAGGACCCGGCGCGGACCCGCATCCTCTGTTCCGCCGTCGAACACCACGCGGTGCTGGACACCGTCGAATGGCTCGAACGGCATGAAGGCGCCGAAGTGTGCTGGCTCCCCGTGGATGACGCGGGCGTCGTGGACCTGGCCGTGCTCGAAGCCGAGCTGTCCCGGGATCCGGGCTCGATCACACTGGTGAGCCTCATGTGGGCCAACAACGAGGTCGGCACCATCCAGCCCGTCGCCCGGGTTGTGGAACTGGCACACGCCGCCGGCGTACCCGTCCACTCCGACGCCGTCCAGGCCTTCGGCTCCCTGCCCGTTGACTTCCGCGGGACGGGCCTGGACGCCATGTCCGTCTCCGGGCACAAGATCGGCGGACCGGTCGGCGTGGGCGCGCTGATCCTGGGCCGGGCGGTGAAGCTGACCCCGGTCCAGCATGGCGGCGGGCAGGAACGCGACGTCCGCTCCGGGACGCTGGACACCGCCTCGATCGCCGCGTTTGCCGCGGCCGCCGACGCCGTTGCCGCGGGACTCCCCAAGGAAGCCGCCAGGATCGCGGCCCTTCGCGACCGGCTGATCGAGGGGGTCCGTGCGGCCGTCCCCGAAGCCGTCCTGCGGGGCGCCCCGGGCCCCGGGCGGTTGCCCGGCAATGCGCATTTCACGTTCCCCGGCTGCGAAGGGGACTCGCTGCTGTTCCTGCTGGACCTCGCCGGCGTCGAATCCTCCACGGGCTCCGCCTGCACCGCAGGTGTTCCGAGGCCCTCCCATGTGCTGCTGGCGATGGGCCTGGACGAGGACACGGCGAGGGGGGCGCAGCGCTTTACGCTCGGGCATTCCTCAACCGACGCCGACGTCGATGCCCTCCTCGCGGCGTTGCCGGGCGCCTACGCCCGGGCCCGCCAGGCCGGCATGGCCGGGCACGAGTCCAGCATCCAGACCGCCGGAACGGTCGCGCGCGAGGCCGCCCGTCAAGCCCCCGCAGGGAGCTAATCCAGGAGCTGATCCAGTAGCTAATCCAGGAGCTGATCCAGGGGTACCGAGGAGTCGGCAAGCAGGCCCGGGCTCACGGCGGTGCGGGCATTGATGAGCGCCTTGATCGCCTTCTGCGGCTTGGCGGCCCGGGGCCAGTTGACATTCATTCCGGCGATCACCTGGCCTTCGCGCTGCCAGAAGGCAATGAACTCCTTGTCCGCAAGCGAGCCGCGGATGACCGGCGGGCCGGCAACGAGCGTCGGGAAGCCCGAGTACTCCATGCTGACGTCGTACTGGTCCGTGTAGAAGTACGGGATGGTGTCCAGCGTGGCGTCGAGGCCGAGCATCGCCTTGGCTGCCACCTTGCCGCCATTCAGGGCATTGGACCAATGCTCGCTGCGGTGGTGTTCCCCGGTGAACGGGTGCAGGGCGTTGGCGACGTCGCCGGCGGCGAAGATCCCGGGCGCCGAGGTCCGCAGCGACGCGTCGGTGAGGATGCCGTTGCGGATCCCGAGCCCGGCCGCCTCGGCCAGACCGACCTCCGGCACAACGCCGACGGCGATGACCACGAGGTCGGCGGGCAGGACTTCGCCCGAGTCGGTGACCACCGCCGTCGCCCGTCCAAACCACCCCTGAATCTCGGCAGCGGACGCCGGAAGCCTGAACCGTACCCCGTGGGCCTCGTGCAGCCCGCGGAAGAAGCCGCCCAGGTCCGGGCCAATCGCCGCGCCCAGCGGCACGTCCTCCAGCCCCATCAGGGTGACGGTGTTTCCAAAGGTGCTGGCGGCAGCGGCCAGTTCCATCCCGATCCAGCCGGACCCGACCATGACCACGTGCAAACCGCCGCCGGCGAGGCGGGCGTGCAGACGCCGGCTGTCTTCGACCGTCCGGAACGTGCTGACGCCCTCGAGCCCGCTGCCGGGCAGCGGGATGGTCCTGGGCCGCGCTCCCGTGGCAAGCAGGAGTGAGCCGTACTCCAGCCGCCGCCCGTCATCCAGAACCACGGCGCGGGCAGCCGGGTCCAGCGCCGTGACCTGGACGCCGAGCCGGAGGTCRACGTCGTTCGCGTCGTACCAGTCCTCGGGCACCACCGGCAGGGCGTCGTCGCCGGCCTTGCCCAGCAGGTACTCCTTGGACAGCGGCGGGCGCAGGTACGGCTGGTGGGACTCGGCGGCCACCAGCACCACCGGACCGCTGAAACCCTCCGCCCGCAATGTTTTGGCGGCGGTGGCGCCGGCCAGCCCGCCGCCCACGATCACGATGTTCCCGACAGCCATGTCCGCTCGATTCCCGCGACGGCGCGCTTCCGTTTTCTAAAACCGCTTGTCCTGACGCTAGAAGGGGGAGGCGGTCCCGTCAAGGCCTTTTGGGGAGGATTCGGCGTGGCGATAGAATGGCGGGGCAGGCATTGTGCTATTTCCAGGGACCAGCAGTAGCACTGCGGTTCAACCCAGCAGTGAAAGCCCGGCAGCACCGCAGCTGCGAACAGCAGCCCTGGAGCCTGTGACACCCCGAACCCTAGAGAAAGCCAGTATGCGAGTTCTTGCAGCCATGAGTGGCGGCGTCGATTCCGCCGTTGCCGCCGCCCGCGCCGTCGAGGCGGGGCACGACGTCGTCGGCGTCCACCTCGCGCTGTCCCGGATGCCGGGCACCCTGCGAACCGGCAGCCGCGGCTGCTGCACGATCGAGGACTCCCGCGACGCCTGGCGTGCGTGCGACATCCTCGGGATCCCGTACTACGTCTGGGACTTTTCCGAACGGTTCAAGGAAGATGTCGTCCAGGACTTCATCGATGAGTACGCCGCAGGCCGCACCCCCAATCCCTGCATGCGCTGCAACGAGCGGATCAAGTTCGCCGCCCTGCTGGAGAAGGCTATCGCCCTGGGCTTCGATGCCGTGTGCACCGGCCACTACGCGAAGGTCATCACGGACGCGGACGGCAACCCCGAACTGCACCGCGCTGCGGACTGGGCCAAGGACCAGAGCTATGTGCTGGGGGTGCTGACCCACGAACAGCTCAAGCACTCGATGTTCCCGCTGGCCGAGACGCCGTCCAAGGCCGAGGTCCGCGCGGAGGCGGAGCGCCGCGGCCTCTCAGTGGCGAACAAGCCGGACAGCCACGACATCTGTTTCATTCCCGACGGCGACACCGCCGGCTGGCTCGCCGAGAAGATTGAAATGACCACGGGGGACATCGTGGACGAATCCGGCGCGAAGGTCGGCGAGCACCCGGGCGCCAACGCGTTCACCGTGGGCCAGCGCCGCGGGCTGAAGCTCGGCACCCCGGCCGCGGACGGCAAGCCGAGGTTCGTGCTGGAGATCCGGCCCAAGGAGAACAAGGTGGTGGTGGGCCCGGAGGCCCTGCTCGCCATCGACGAAATCCGAGGCATCAAGGTCTCCTGGGCGGGGCTGCCCATCGCCGAGGTGGCGACCGGCGAAGAGTTTGACTGCTACGCCCAGGTCCGCGCCC
Organism: Arthrobacter sp. P1_B4; assembly: GCF_056406555.1. Classification (NCBI taxonomy): domain Bacteria; kingdom Bacillati; phylum Actinomycetota; class Actinomycetes; order Micrococcales; family Micrococcaceae; genus Arthrobacter; species Arthrobacter sp. P1_B4. The sequence goes on along the minus strand of NZ_JBFTZW010000078.1, from coordinate 1,264 downwards.
ACGGCGACCCCGTCCCTGCCCGCGCACACATGGCGGACAACGAGCTCTTGGTCACCCTCACCGAGCCGCTGCGCGGCGTGGCCCCCGGCCAGACGGTGGTGCTCTACCAGGGCAGCCGCGTGCTCGGCCAGGCCACGATCGATGCCGCGCGCTCGCTGCAGAGGGCCGCGCTCTAGCCGCCCGCCCCACCGACTCCAGCAAAGGGTCCCGCCAGTTGGCGGGGCCCTTCGTCGTCTGTACCCTCCGTCGTCGTCAGACTACCCGGCCGTCCACGGCGCCCGGATGCGCAGGGCCCTGCCGAAGATCCGGGCGGAATCCTGAAGAAAATGAGAGAAACCTTCGAATCGTGTAAATTTTGTGTCTCAACTCACAAAATGCAACGTTTCACCGAATGATCGTCTGGTTGAATCTAGGGATCAGCAAAGCGTGCCGCCCGACGAGTCAGTCGTTTCACTTCGGGTTGCGCTAGAACGCATCGAACAGAAAGTTCACAGATGGCAATGAACAAAAAGGCCTGGCACAGCGTCATCGCGCTGGCCGGGGTTTCCGCCTTTGCACTGACGGCCTGCACAGGGCCGACCGGGGGCGCTGGCGGGTCATCAGCCGCAGCAAGCGGTCCGATCGCCTACGGCACCACGGACAAGGTCACTGCCTTGGATCCGGCGGGCGCGTATGACAACGGTTCGTTCATGGTGATGAACCAGATCTACTCCTTCCTCCTCAACTCGAAGCCCGGCAGCGCAGATCCCGTGCCGGACCTGGCCGAGTCCGCGTCCTTCACCTCGCCGAACGAGTACACGGTCAAGCTCAAGCCGGGCCTCAAGTGGGCCAACGGCCACACGCTCGACTCCAAGGACGTCAAGTTCTCCTTCGACCGGCAGACCAAGATCAACGATCCCGCCGGTCCCGCAAGCCTGCTGACCAACATCGAAAGCATCACCGCCCCCGATGCCAACACCGTGGTCTTCAAGCTGAAGCAGGCGAACGACCAGACCTTCGCTCAGATCCTCAGCAGCCCCGCCGCGCCGATCGTAGACGATGAAGTCTTCCCGGCCGACAAACTGCTTGACGACGACTCGATCGTCAAGGCCAAGGCGTTCTACGGCCAGTACGTGATCGACACGTACAAGAAGAACGAGCTGGTCAGCTTCAAGGCATTCCCTGACTACCAAGGGGTTCTCGGCAAGCCGGCCAACGACGCCGCCACGATCAAGTACTACGCCGACCCCACCAACATGAAGCTGGACATCCAGCAGGGCAACAT
>NZ_JBFTZW010000077.1:0-13782 GCF_056406555.1 Arthrobacter sp. P1_B4 | reverse complement strand
ATGTACCGTGGCGGGGCCGGCGCAACGGGCGGGGCAACATACCGTGGCGGCGCCGGCGCAACGGGCGCGGCAACGGTCGACGGCGGAGCCGCGTTGCTGGCGGGGTCCTTGGGCGACGGTGAGGGGTTCCCCGTCGCAGGAACTGACGGGACTGTGTAGGGGGCCGGTGCCGGCGTCGCTGTGTGCCCGCCGAAGCAGGCCCCCAGCAGCAGGATGGCGCCCAACGCCGCGGCGGCAGTCGCCGGGCGAAGAATCCTCATTGTGCTCTCCTTAGGGATGGCCGGCCAGGGGCGGCCGGACCTGTCCCTACAACGGTTCCGGCAGCCTGCAGGTTCAACACGGACTGCGGCCATTGACCGCGCCGGGCGCAAGTGAACTGTTTGCCGCCCGGCGTCGTCCTACCTCCAAGGAGGCGGAAATGTCCGATCAGGAGGCCGAGTTACTGCGATCGCTGCAGGAGGCTTACGGCCCGGCGCTATGGCGGTTCGTCATGGGAATGACGCGTGACAGCGCCCTGGCGGACGACGTCGTGCAGGAGACGCTGATCCGCGCGTGGAAACACCCGGCGATTCTGCAGCGCCCGGCGCCGGCGGTGCGGGCCTGGCTTTACACGGTCGCCCGCAATCTCGTCATCGATGACCGGCGCAGCGCCCGCCGCCGGCACGAAACGGCAACCGACCAGCTGCCAGAGATTCCGGAGGCGGACCGGGTCGACAGGATCCTGGACGGGTGGCTTGTCTCGGATGCGCTCGCCGGGCTGTCCGCCGAGCACCGGGCCGTCGTCATTCATTCGTACTATTTGCGGGAGACGACCGCCGAGATCGCGCAAAATCTTCAACTGGCCGAGGGAACAGTGAAGTCGCGCCTGCACTACGCGCTGAGGGCGATGAGGCTGGCCCTTCAGGAGGGAGGCGTGACGCCATGAACCGGAACGGAACCGATGAGTACCGGCGCTGGGATGCCGCGTACGTGCTGGGATCCCTCGTCTCGTCTGAGCGGCACGAGTTCGAGGAGCACCTGTCCGGCTGCGCTGGCTGCAGGGCCGCCGTCGCCGAACTTGCCGGACTGCCGTCGCTGCTGGCAGCACTCTCACCCGAGGAAGCCCAGTCCCTCGGGCGGACTGACGGCGAACGGCGGACACCGACGTTGCAGCCCGGACTGGCGCGCAAGGTCCAGCGCGGCCGCCGGCGCACCCGCCTGGCTGTCGCCGGGATCATGCTGGGCGCCGCTGCCGCCGCGGGCGCGGTTTACGTTGAGGTCACGGCCTCCCCGCCCCCGGCTGCCCAGATCCAGGCCGCATCCGCGACGGCCCTGAACTTCACCCCGGTCGCCGACAGTGCCATGGTGGCCACCGGATCCCTGACCACGCAGCCGTGGGGAACGCAGATCGACTGGCAGTGCACGTACACGCCGTCCCCGGCCGACTATGCTCTGCCGGGCGGTCTCCGCGCGCCGGAGGAGTACGGATTGGTGGTTCTCGACTCCCGCGGCGCCACGACCCAGGTGGCCACCTGGACAGCAACGCCGGGGACAGTGGCGACACCGACGGCCACCACAGTTGTCCCGAGAGCCGATATCCGCAGCATTGAAATCCGTGCCGTCGCGAGCGGCAAGACGCTCCTGGCCGCGCACCCGTAGCGCCGGCACACCCGCGTGCACGAACGGGGCCGCACCCGTGCCCGCGCCGGCAGGGCGCCGGCGGGTGGATCAGCGGCGCGGCACCGGATGGATGGCCAGGACTCCATTGCAGGGACAATGGAGGCGTGACTTCCGCGAACACACCCCTGGACCCAGCCTGCGCGAAGGGGCTCTTCGACCTCGACGCCATCGGGGCTGGCCTGGCTTTTGCGGAATCGCTGGGAGCCCTCGCCGCGGCATTGCACGCCGGTGGTGCGGGGGCGTCCGCGGTGGTGCACGCGCCTCCCGGCACAGGCAAAACGACGCTGGTGCCGCCGCTGCTCGCCAACATCGCCGCCGGCGGGAGGGGCCGGCGCCCGCGGATCGTGGTCACCCAGCCGCGCCGCGTCGCTGCCCGTGCGGCCGCCCGGCGCCTGGCCGCCCTGGACGGCACCCGGCTCGGCGACCGCGTGGGCTACACGGTCCGCGGGGAACGCCAGACCGGACCCGGTACTGTGATCGAGTTCGTTACCCCCGGCATACTGCTGCGCCGTCTCCTCGCGGACCCGGGGCTCGAGGGCACGGACGCCGTGATCCTCGATGAGGTCCACGAACGCGGGCTGGAGACCGACCTCCTCGTTGGCATGCTCGCCGAAGTCCGCCAGTTGCGCGGCGACCTCGCCCTCGTCGCCATGTCGGCCACCCTCGATGCCCCCCGCTTCGCCGCCTTGATCGGAGACACGCTGATCGGTGAGGCGGCGGACGGAAACGACGACGGCGGCGGCCCGGCACCGGTCATTGACTGTCCGTCCGTGCTCTTTTCGCTGGACGTGGAATGGGCCCCCGCGTCGGCGCCGCGGCTGGATGAGCGGGGCGTGGCCCGGGCCTTCCTGGACCATGTGGCCGACACGGCAGCGGCCGGGCATGCGGCCGCGCTGGCTGGCGGACGGGACGTGGACGCCCTGGTGTTCGTTCCCGGCGCGTGGGAGGTTTCCTACGTGGCGGCGCGGCTCCGTGGCCGGAGCCGCGTCGAGGTTCTGGAACTCCACGGCCAGGCCCCGGCGGCGGAGCAGGACCGCGCCGTCTCCGGGCGTGAGCCCGGCGGGGCTGCCCGAATCATCGTTTCCACCGCACTCGCCGAGTCCTCCCTCACTGTTCCGGGCGTCCGGCTGGTCATCGATTCCGGGCTGTCCCGCGAGCCGCGGCGCGACGCCGGCCGCGGAATGTCCGGCCTCGTGACGGTGTCCTGCTCCCGGGCGTCCGCGGACCAGCGTGCCGGCCGTGCCGCACGCCAGGGCCCGGGCACGGTGATCCGCTGCTATGACCAGAGGGTCTTTGGTGCCGCGCCGGCGCACCCGACGCCGGAGATCGCGGCAGCTGACCTGACCGGCGCCGCCCTGGTCCTGGCCTGCTGGGGAGCCCCCGGCGGCCGGGGACTTGCGCTGCCGGACACGCCGCCCCGGGCCGCGATGGACGAGGCCGTCGAAGTGCTGCGGGAACTCGGCGCCGTCACCGCGGACGGTCACGCAACCGAGGTGGGCAAGACCCTGTCCCGGGTCCCGACTGACCCCCGCCTTGCCCGCGCCCTGCTGGACGGCGCCGCGACGGTGGGCTACCGCACGGCGGCCGAGGCCGTCGCCCTGGTGTCGGGGGACCAGCGCGCACCGGGCGCAGACCTCACCAGACTGCTTGCCGCGCTGCGGACGGGCCGCGATCCCGGATCCCGGCGCTGGTCGGAGGACGTCCGGCGGATGGAGTCAATCGCCCGGCAGGAATCCACCGGTGGCGGGCACCAGAAGCCATCCCGCGCCGCGCCGGTTGCGTCTGCTGGGGCCGTTGGTGCCGCGGAGGCCGTCGGGTTTGTCGTCGCCCTGGCCTTTCCGGACCGGGTGGCGCGCCGCGTTCCGGGCCAGGGGCCGGCACAATACCTGCTGACCTCCGGAACCCGGGCCGGGTTGCCGGCCGGCAGCGCCCTGTCCGGGCACGAATGGCTGGGAGTGGCCGAAGTGTCCCGCGCACAAGGGCGCGATGCCGCGGGGACCGGTGCCGTCATCCGCTCTGCGGCGCCGCTGACGGCGGACACCGCAGAGGCCGCCGCCGGCAACCTCCTGAGCGACACGCTGCAGGCGCGGTTTAGCCAGGGCCGGGTCTCGGCCCGGCGGGAGCGCCGCCTGGGCGCGATCGTGCTCTCGTCCACCCCGGTACGGCCTCCTGCGCAGGAGGGCCGCGCAGCTGTGGCCCGCGCACTGGCCAGCGAGGGGCTGGCCACCATCGGATGGTCGAACGCGGTGGACGCCTTGCGTCGCCGTCTTGCCCTGCTGCACCGGGAGCTGGGCGGGGCATGGCCCGACGTTTCCGAGCCCGCGTTGCTGGCCCGGCTTCAGGACTGGCTGGCCCCGGAGCTCGCGGCGTTGGCCGGCGGGGCATCGACGGGCGGGATCGACCTCGCCGGCCCGCTGGGCCGGCTGCTGCCGTGGCCCGAGGCGGCCCGGCTGGGCGAACTGGCACCCGAGTCGCTGGCGGTCCCCAGCGGATCCCGGATCCGGATCGACTACCCGGACGCGGCAGACGCCACCGGCCGGCCCGTAGTGGCCGTCAAGCTGCAGGAGTGCTTTGGCTGGGCGGAGACGCCGCGGCTGGCCGACGGGCGCGTGCCGGTGCTGTTCCACCTGCTCTCGCCGGCCCGCCGGCCCCTGGCCGTGACGGACGATCTCGCGTCCTTCTGGTCCGGGCCCTACGCCCAGGTCCGGGCCGAAATGCGCGGCCGCTATCCGCGGCATCCGTGGCCTGAAGACCCGTGGACCGCGCCCGCGACGGCCCGGACCAAGCCGCGGAACTAACGCCTGACCAGCTGCCCGGCGCTGCCAACTGACCACTCGCCCCGCGCGGTCAACAGGGGCATGATGAAGGAGCACGACGCCGGCGGGCCTCCGGACCCACGGGACGACGGGCAAACAGGCCGGTCAACCGGGCCGGTCAAACCTGCCCGTCAAATAAAAAATCAGCCACGCGATGAAGAGTGATGGCCATGCACCTTGCGTTCGTCTCCATTCCCGCCTACGGACACGTCAACCCGACCCTGCCGCTGGTGGCGGAGCTCGTGGCCCGGGGGCACAGGGTCACATACTTCACGTCCGCCGACTTTGAACCGCTGATCCGCAAGGCCGGCGCGGACTTTCACGCGTCCGGCGGGAACTGGATGGCATCGATGCCCGCCCTCGGGCCCGGGCAGAGGGCGCAGGCGCACCTCATGCTGCCGATCATGCACCGCGTCTTCGAGGACCTCAGAACCAGCTTTCCGGCGCTGGTCGATCAACTCCGCCAGGACCCGCCGGACGCCATCTGCTTTGACGCGATGACGCTCAGCGGCAGCATGGCGGCGGAAAAGATCGGCGCCCCGGCCATTGCCCTCATGCCCACCTATGCCACCAACGAGCACTTCTCGCTGAGATCGCTGATGCCTGCCCCGCCACCGGACGGCGCCGATGAGATGGCCAAGGTTGCCCTGGCCATGGGCCGATTGCTGGCGGAATTCGCGGCCGGGCAGGGCGTGCGGACACCGCGGATGTTCGATGGTCCGCCTGCGCCGTTCAACATCGTGTTCCTACCCCGCGAATTCCAGCCCATGGGGGCGACCTTCGATGACCGGTTCCGGTTTGTGGGTCCCAGCGTCGGCGGCCGGGACACCGACGGCGAATGGGAGCGTGAGGGAACGGGACCGCTGTTGTTCATCTCGCTGGGCACCACCCCGCTGAACCGCCGGCCGGACTTCTTCCGGATGTGCCTTGACGCCTTCGGCGGAAGCGAGTGGGACGTCGCGATGGCCGTCGGGGACCAGACCAGCATGGCCGATCTCGGAACGATTGCGCCGAACATCCGGGTCCGGCCGGTCTTCCCGCAGTTGCAGGTACTGCGCCGGACCGCCGTCTTCATCACCCACGCGGGCATGAATTCGACCATGGAAGCGCTGTATTACGCCGTCCCAATGGTGGCCGTGCCCCAGCAGCCGGAACAGGCGGCCACCGCCCGCCGGCTGGAAGAACTGGGTCTTGGCCTGCGCCTTGCGCCGGAGGACGTCGGGTCCGAAGCGCTCCGGGCCGCGGTCACCGCGGTCCATACGGACGCGCAGGTCCGGCGCAACCTGGCCGCGATGCGCGATGTTGTCCGCAGCGCGGGAGGGGCCGTGGCCGCCGCCGACGCCATCGAGGCGCGCGTGCAGCACGGGGCGGGCCGGTTCGGCGACGTCGGTTAGGCCGGGCCGTGACGCCAGACCGGTCAGGGGAGCGCGGCCGCCGGATTATCGCCGTGTGTCTTCAGGAATTCGGCGACCGTCGCCGCCAGTGACGCCCCCGCCTCGTCGGCACTGCGCTTCGCGCCGGCAACGGCAAAGGAGTGGTCCCCGCCCTCGCGCCACTCCACGGTCGCGGACGGCCCGATTTTGGTCGCCACGGCCTCCAGCAGTTCCGGGATGGCGAACGTGTCCCGCGTGCCCTGCAGGAAGAGCATCGGCAGCGTCAGCCCATAGAGGTGCTCGTCGCGGAGCTTTTCCGGTTTCCCCGGCGGGTGCAGCGGGTAGCCCAGATAGACCAGCCCGGCAGCCGGCATGCCTTCCGCCACGGCCATTGAGGCCATGCGCCCGCCGAACGATTTCCCGGCGGCCCACAACGGCCGGCCCGCGGAACGGGATGCGGCGGCGGCCATGGCCGCCCGCCAGGTGGCGATGGCAGCCGGCGGCCGGTCCGGGAATTTTCGTCCTGCCTCGCGGTAGGGGAAGTTGAAGCGCAGGGTGGCGACGCCGAGTTCGTTCAGGGCGCGGGTGAAGCCCACAAGGAAGGGATGGTCCATTCCCGCCCCGGCGCCGTGGGCAACAACCAGGGTTGCGAAGGAGTCCTCGGGGCCGGCAAAGACGCCCGACACTGCGGCGTCGCCGACGTCAAGGGTGATCGGGAGCTCGGGCGTTGTCATGTGTCCATCATGCCCGGTGGAGGATGTTCCGCTCTTCAACTGTCCCCGCCGCCGGGGTAGGTTGTCCCCATGGCCAAGGAAGAAGTCCATCTCACCGTCAGCGGTCCGCACGGCGACCGGGAGTTGCGGGTGTCGAGCCCGGCGAGGGTCGTCTGGCCCGGCCTGGGACTGACCAAGCTGGACCTGGCCCGGTACATGGTGGCCGTCGGGGATGCCTTCCTGGCGGCGAACGGGGACCGGCCGGTGACCCTCCAGCGGTTCAAGGACACGGTGGACGGCGAGCAGTTCTTCTCCAAGAACCCGCCCAAGGGTGCGCCGGATTTCATCCGTTCGGTCGACGTCGTCTATCCCAGCGGACGCTCGCATCCCCAGCTTGTCATTGACGAAATCGCCGCCGCGGTGTGGGCGGTGCAGATGAATACGGTGGTCTTCCACCCCTGGCCCTCCCGGGCCGGAAATCCGGACAATCCGGACGAGTTGCGGATCGACCTCGACCCGCAGCCGGGTACCGGGTTCGCCGAGGCCGTTCCGGTCGCGATGGAGCTACGCCGCTTACTCGCGGAGGCCGGGCTGGATGCGTTCATCAAGACCTCAGGAAACCGGGGGCTCCATGTCTTTGCACCGATCGAGCCGACCCGGGAGTTCCTGGATGTGAGGCATGCAGTCATCGCGGCGGCGCGCGAACTCGAGCGGCGCCTGCCCGACCAGGTAACCACCGCCTGGTGGAAGGAAGAACGCGGCGCCCGCATCTTCGCCGACTTCAACCAGGCGAACCGTGACCGTACGATAGCGGGGGCCTACAGCCCGCGTGCACTCGCCACTGCCACCGTGTCGTGCCCCATCCGCTGGGAGGAGCTCGAGTCCGCCGATCCGACGGCCTTCACGATCGTCACCGTGCCGGAACGGCTCAAAGCCACCGGCGATCCGTGGGAGGGCATGCATTCGGGCGGCGCAGGCACCGTCGATCTCCTCCTCGAATGGTGGGACAGGGATATCGAGGCCGGGCTGGGGGAGATGCCGTTCCCGCCGGACTTCCCGAAGATGCCGGGGGAACCGCCGCGGGTGCAGCCGAGCCGGGCGCGCAACAGCGGCTGAGGCTGCCCGCGCGGACAGGCTACAGCCGCCGGCCCATCCGTGGCCGCGCCCGCATCGAATTACCGGCATGAGCAAGTCGGAGAAGAAGAACCTGCGCTATTGCGACTACTACTGCTTCATGTCGCTGAAGGACTTCGCGGCCTGGGTGGACGCCGACGACGACCGGGAACCCGCCATGTCCTACGCCGTGACCCCTACCAGGTGAGTTCCTGGGCCTTTATTTCGTAGTGGCCGTCCCGCTCGGTGAACGTGGCCCGGTACCCGCGTTTGACCCCGTTAACCACCATCTGGCAATCGGTATGCGTGTTGACCTTGATATCCGGGAAGTTCTTGCACTCCACTTCGGAGATCGTGACGCCAGGGTCCGTGGGTTTGGCGCGGGCCTTGATCCGCTCGGCCAGAACCTTGCCGCTGGTCTGCGGATCGAAGACCACCACCGACGGCGGGGCCGTCGCCGTCACCGTGGTTGTGGGGCCCGGTATGGCCGGGGGAGCGCCGCAACCCGTCATCAGGAGCGCCGCGCCCAGGCTTGCTGCACATGCAGTTCTGAATAAGTTCATCGTCGATCAAGTCCGTCCGACGCCCGACCACAGGGTTGCCCGAGACCCAGGCTGCCAGACCCAACGATGCCCGGACGGGCTTGGGGAATCCTTGGCCCTGCGGCCGCGGTGCTAGCGGTGGGAACGGACGGTGCGAAGAATGCCGCGGATCGAAACGCCAACGGCGCACACCAGAGGGGCCAGCGCCACCAGGAGGACGACGGTGTTGGGCCGGAACGTCATGCGGCCAGAGGAGCCCTTGGCGTAGACGCCCAGGGGCAAGACGAAGCCGCCGCCCCCGCCTCCGCTTCCGCCGCTGCCGGGCTGGGCGTCTTCCGGGCTGCTGCCTCCGCCGAACCCGAAGGACACCACCGCTACCGGGACGATCTCTTCTCCTGCGATGTTCACGGCGGGCCCGTAGGCCCGGGACACACCGACATTCTTGAACGTGTCCACGAGGGACGAGAAAGACTCAGACATAGGACACACCATAGGCAACAGCGCCCCCACGCGCCAGAGCCGTTCGCCGCTGATGCTTTGGGAAGGAGTGGTGTGCGGGGAGGAGGGGAGGGGACGGGGAAAGGAATCGGAACCAAAGCTCTGGTTGCCGGGCGTGTCATGCCCTTAGATTTGGAACTGGCGCGGCTCAGCCCGCAGCACCGGAGACGAAGCACTGGAATTGAGGCACTGGACATGACGGCATCCACGAATGCGGCTTCACGGCTGGCCGACGCGCTGGCGATCATCCTTGGCACCGACGGCATCCCCCTGCGGCTGAAAGCCTGGGACGGCTCGGAAGCGGGACCGGAAGACGCTCCAGTCGTCGTTTTCCGGTCCCGGCGGGCACTTCGACGGATGCTGTGGTCCCCAGGGCAGCTTGGACTGAGCCGTGCCTACGTGGCCGGCGATATCGAGGCACCCGGCGACATCTTCGCCGCCTTCGCGGCCATCAGTGCGGCGGGAAAGTTCGCCGAGCCCGGCCCGTTCCGGCCGCCGACACCCGGCGAGGTGTTCGCGCTGGTCAAAACAGCAGTCCGGCTCGGCGCGCTCGGAACGAACCCGGCGCCGCCGCCGGAGGAAGCGCGCGTGAGCAGGCACGGCCGGCGGCATTCCAAGGGGCGCGATGCCGCGGCCATTTCCCACCATTACGACGTCGGGAACGACTTTTACGCCCTCGTCCTGGGCCCTTCCATGGTGTACTCGTGCGCGGTCTGGGAGTCGGAGGAGACCGGGCTTGACGCCGCCCAGAGCGCCAAGCTCGATCTGGTCTGCCGCAAGTTGGGGCTCCGCCCGGGCATGCGGGTGCTGGACGTGGGATGCGGTTGGGGCAGCCTGGCGCTGCATGCCGCGCAACACTATGGGGCCGACGTCGTCGGGGTGACGCTCTCGGTCGAACAGGCGGCCCTGGCCCGCAAGCGGGCGGCGGACGCCGGACTCACGGACCGGGTGGACATCCGGGTGCAGGACTACCGGGACGTGGAGGACGGGCCGTTCGACGCGATCAGCTCCATCGGCATGTCAGAGCATGTGGGGCGCGAGCAGATCCAGCCCTATTCTTCCCACCTGCAGGGCCTGCTCCGGCCGGGAGGACGGCTGCTCAACCACGCGATTTCCTGGAACGCCGGCGCGACCCCGCCGGACCCGGACTCCTTCATTCCCCGCTATGTATTCCCGGACGGCGAGATGCTCAGCCTCTCGGAGATGGTCGCGGCACTCGAATCGGCGGGCCTGGAGATCATCGACGTCGAGGCGTTGCGGCCCCACTATGCCCTGACGCTCAGGGCGTGGGTGCGGAACCTGGAGGAGCACTGGGACGAGGCCGTGCGCTTGGCCGGGCTGGGAAGGGCCCGGGTGTGGCGGCTCTACATGGCCGCGAGCGCACTCGGCTTCGAGGCCGGCATCACGGGCGTGAACCAGATCCTGGTCCAGCGCCCGGGCGGCGCGGAACCCCCATTGCGCCGTTCGGCCTGGATGTGAGGCCCGGTCCTGGAAGGTCAGGCCGTGTGCGAAGGCTGACCCGCGGACCGCGCGAGGCTAGGCTGTCATCATGAGCAATACCGAAGTCGCGCCCCAGGAAATCCTCTGCGAAACGGACGGGACCTTCGCCGGCGTCGAACTCCTGGTTCCGCGGCAGGTCCCGCTGGGCGGCCCGCGCGCGATGGATGTGCGGCGCACCCTTCCGCAGCGCCAGCGCAGCCTCATTGGGGCGTGGTGCTTCCTGGACCACTACGGCCCGGACCAGGTCGGCGATTCTGGCGGCATGAAAGTCCCGCGCCACCCGCACACCGGGCTTCAAACCGTCAGCTGGCTGTTCACAGGCGAGATCGAACACCGGGATTCGGCCGGCTTCCACGCAGCGGTGCGGCCCGGTGAAGTTAACCTCATGACCGCCGGCCGCGGCATCAGCCACTCGGAATTTTCCACCCCGGACACCACCGTCCTGCACGGCGCGCAGCTGTGGGTGGCGCTGCCGGACACGGCACGCCACATGGCCCCCACCTTTGAGCACTACCGTCCGGAGCCGGTCAGCGGAAACGGCTGGACCGTGCGCGTCTTCCTGGGCTCGCTCGCTGGGTCCGTCTCGCCCGTCACAACCCACACGCCCCTGCTCGGTGCTGAGCTCCTGCTCGAAGCGGGGACGGAGCTGACGCTCACAACAAATGCGTCCTTCGAACACGGCCTGCTCGTGGACTCGGGCAACCTTGCCCTGGACGGGCAGCCGGTCCCGAAGGACAACCTCGCGTACCTGCCCGTCGGCCACGGGTCCCTGACCCTGGTCGCGGGCAGCGAGGGAGCCCGCGTTCTCCTGATCGGCGGAGAGCCGCTGGGCGAAAAAATCGTGATGTGGTGGAACTTCGTCGGCCGCAGCCATGAGGAGATCGTCGCGTACAGGACCCAGTGGCAGTCCGAGATCGGCGCGGACGCCGGCACTGGGGACGTCGGCACTGGGGACGCCGGCACTGAGGGCTCCGGCGGCCGAGCATCCGACCTGCGGTTCGGTCCGTTCCCGCCCGGCGGCCCCGCAGCTCTCCCGGCCCCGGCCCTGCCGAATGCCCGCATCCGGCCCCGCGGCTGACCTGTCTATTCCGGCAGGCCCATACTGGCAAGCCCAGCCGTCCCTGCACCCGTAAGCCCGACTGCCGGGCCAATCCGGCCCGCTCAAGGAGACCATATTGACCACGATCACCATCAGTAACAACCCGCAGCGCAGCCGTTTCGAGGTGCTCGACGCCGGCACCGTGATCGGCCAGGCCGCTTACGTGGACGACGTCGGGCCGGGCCAGCGGATTTTCTACCACACGGAGATCAACGAGGAATATGGCGGCCGCGGGCTGGCCGGGGTGCTGGCCGCACAGGCACTCGATGAGACTGTCGCCGCGGGCCTCACGATCGTTCCGGTGTGTCCCTACATCAAGAAGCACCTGGGCAAGCACCCTGGCTACGCGGCCCACGTGGTAAAGCCGGCCCCGGCTCAACTGCGGTTCCTGAGCGCCTCGCTGGCTCAACGCGTCCGGCAGTAGCCGCCCCGGGACAGATGCGCCTCTGGACTCACGTGTGCGCGATGAACCGCTCCACACGCCGGTCCGGGATGAGCCAGATCGCGGCGACCACCGAATAGGCGGCGATCCCCAAGAGCGGGTTCACCAGGCTGAGCCCCATCCCGGCGATGTAGAGCGCGGGCGATCCCTTGCCCTTCCAGTCCTGCCCCATGGCCCGGTCCAGCGCGCCGCCGCGTCCCTGCTGGCGGATCAGGGTTGTTTTCAGGATGTAGTACGCAATGGCGGCGAACAGCAGGTCCAGCCCATAGACGAGGACGGGTACCTCGGCCAGGCCCGTGTCATTTATCCACCGGGTGGTGAAGGGGATGAGGGAGAGCCAGAACAGCAGATGCAGGTTTGCCCAGAGCACCCCACCGTTGATCCGCCCGGCCAGATGCAGCATGTGGTGGTGGTTGTTCCAGTAGATCCCGACATAGATGAAGCTCAGCAGGTAACTGAGCAGGGTTGGAAGCTCGTGAAGCAGGGCCGACCAGGTCGGTTCGGCTGGGACGTGAAGCTCCAGCACCATGATGGTGATGACGATCGCCAGCACCCCGTCGCTGAAGGCCTCCAGCCGGTTCTTGTTCATGGGCCGCCTTTAATCAGGGCATCGTGGCAGATGCAACGAGGAACTGCCGACGCCGTGACGTGCGGTTCGTAGGTAAGGGTACTAGTCCCGGGTCCCTGCTTCGAGTTCTTCCTCCGCCATTTCGAGGGCAAAGCCCAGCGCCTGGACGAGATTGGTGGTCGCCGCCACGATCCGGGGAGTGCCGACGATGGGTGCAACGGCGATCAGGACGCCGCGGACATCCTCCAAGGTGATGCCGACGTCCACGGCGGTACCGGCGTTGAACAGGTAGGAGGCGCCCGGGGCGTCGACCGCCGCGAGCGCCGCAATCCGGGCCAGCATCAGTTCGCGAGGCTCAAGGGTGGAGCGTTCGAGCGAAACGGCGGTGATGTCGGCGAGGACGGCGAGAACAGGTGCTTCTTCTTCGGCCATGGTTATGTCTCCATCTGGTTTCAGTGGTGTGCGCCGAGTGACGCGACGTGAGCGGATCGGCCCGACTCGTCATGAACGTAACCCGCCACGACCAGGGGTGGCATCACCCGAACCGCATGAATCGATTGGTCAGTCGCCCGGCTGCGGAACAGATGGCGTTTTGAGCCTGCGCTGCGGGATCCATCAGCGATGCGTTGACGATGGGCCGGTTCGGGGCCAGAATCGCAGTAGCTTGAGCCGAGACGCATTGGCGCGCTCGGCGGGGACTGACCCAGGCAAGCAGTGCCGGTGGCGGTTCCGGACCTAATAGGGAGGTCGCCGATCATGGCCGAGACCAAAAAAGTCAAGCATCCGAGCGTCGAGGAGCGTGCTGCGAAGGGCAAGGGGCGCCGGGAAAAGACGCCCGTCTCCAGCCACGCAGGCTGGGTCCCCGCGTCCGACCGCCCGGATCCGGTCGCGCTGCTCGAGGAACAGAACCTCACCCGCGAACAGGACCTCGTTCCGGTGAGGCACGGCCGGATGCTGGTCTCACCGTTCACGTTCTACCGGGGCGCCGCCAAGATCATGGCAACCGACCTGAAAGACACTCCCCGGGCCGGCCTGGTGTCCCAACTGTGCGGGGACGCCCATTTATCCAACTTTGGCGTCTTCGCCTCACCAGAGCGAACCCTGTTGTTCGATCTCAACGATTTCGACGAAACTCTGCCCGGCCCATTCGAGTACGACGTCAAACGCATGGCCGCGAGCTTTACCATCGCGGCGCGGAACAACGCGTTCACCAAGGAAGAAACGCGCGACGCGACACTCACCGCCGTTCGGGCTTACCGCGAGGCGATGGCAGAGTTCGCACAGATGGGCACCCTGGACATCTGGTACGCCCGTCTGTCCGAGGAACAGCTGATGGAAACCATTGAGCTGGCCGTGGCAACCCAAAAGGGCAAGGCCCTCAAGAAGGCAGCCCACGGCATGGAAAAGACGGCGAAACAGAACGTCGCCAAGGCCCACACCCGCGACAGCCTGCAGGCAC